>CAMYIK010000022.1 GCA_947258365.1 uncultured Thermoleophilia bacterium
GCCCGCGCCGGCGAGATCAAGGGCTTTACCGGCATCGACGATCCGTACGAGGAGCCGATGTCGGCCGAAATCGTCCTGGACACCGTCGCGAGATCGCCGGAAGAGAACGCCCGACTGATTCTCGAGTACCTCCGCGCCGAGCGCCTGCTCGAACACGCGCTGAACCTCAGTGAGGGTAAATCGCTCCGGCAACATGGCAAAAGGGGCGCTTGAGTAGCTGGCTTTTGCTCGGAGCCGCTCCAAGCCCGCATCGACGACCTGACCGTGTGGAGGAGTGAGGCCAGGCAGGTCATGCACGCCGAACCAGGCCACCTCCACAGCATCGCCACCGGGCGTCACCGCGTGGCGTTGTGGTGGCACCAGGGCGAGGTAGGCGACGGTGACGCGATCGTCGCCAGGGCCATCGAAGGTGTACAGCTGCTCCGCCGTGGGGCTACGGACGCCGGTCTGCTCGGCCAGCGCGGTCCGAGCGGCCTCTTCGATAGGTGGTCCTTGCGGAGCGGTCGCCGACGGAAGAGTCCAAACCGTGCCAGGGGTACGAACGAGGAGGACCTGGAGTCCCGAGCGAACCGTCAATGTGACGACTGCGGTTGTGGTGGACCTCATGGGTGGTGCCGGGTCAGTCCTGCACCGCGGCCTTCTTCATTTCATGGCGCGCCCACCCGAGCACCCCCATCGCGTTGTTGCGCTCCCATCCAAGGACGCGCCAAAGCACCGCGGCGTGGTCGTCACCGACATTCGGCACAAGCGGCAAAGCTTCTTCAAGGGCGAACGCCATGTCGGCATGCTCTGCCCCGCCCTGGGCCGCGGCCATACCGGCGTCGGCGTAGATCCGGGCTTGCTCATCGGAGCGAGCGAGATCGGCATCGACATCGTCAACCGTGCCGATGTGGGCCAGGCAGAGGGTTTGCACGTCGAGTGATGAGATTCGCTCCAGCGAGGCACGAATCGCGGCGATGTCCACTCGTGGTGGCGGGTAGGCGGGAAACAGCCCGCTGCCCTCCAGGCGCGAGCCCACGGCATCTCCCGCCACCAGGGTCCCGGATCCCTCGTCCAGTACCACCGAGTGGTGTGGCGCGTGTCCGGGCGTGTCGAGGAGCTTCAGCGTCCGTCCAGGGCCGATCGGTACTTCATGACCGTCCTCGGCCGCGATCACACGACCCTCCGGGATGGCCTGCAGGCCACCATAGAGACTGAAGAACGGTCCGTAGATGTCCTCGGTGCCCGCGACGAGCCGATCCGGCTCCACCAAATGGGGTGCGCCCCGTCGGTGAGTCACGACCGTCGCACTCGGGTAGCGCTCGGCCAAGATTCCGGCAGCGCCACAGTGATCGAGATGTACGTGGGTCAGGACGATCCACGCGAGGTCCCCCGGTCCGATCCCGGCGGACGCCAATGCCGCGTCGACCGTATCCGCCGAGGTTTCCGCCCCGGTGTCGACGATTGCGGGCTGATCGCCGGTAAAGAGGTAGGCGCCGGTGATGCCCGGGCGGCCGCCGAGCATCGTGTCGATCATGAAAACATCGCTGTGAATCTGCTCCATGGCGGGATTTTCGCACAGGAGGAGCCCGCCCGTGGCGCTAAGTACCATGCCGTCGATGCGTCGCCTGGCCTATGGAATCGCGCGTGCCGCGGGAGTCGCCTCTCGGCGCCTCGGGCGCGGCGGTGGCACGAGCGTGCCTGGGGCTGTCCTGCTACGGCTACGCCCCAATGCCATTGCCGAGCTCGCCGGAGGCCTCCAGGATGGCGCCGCGTGCATTTCCGCGACCAACGGCAAGACGACGACCGCCCGCCTCCTGGCGGAATGTCTCGAGCAGGACGGCACCAAGGTGCTGGCCAACACCGCCGGCGCGAATCTCGGTTCGGGAATCACAACCGTTCTGCTTGCGCGCACCGACGAGCGCTTCGGCCTCTTCGAGATTGACGAGGCGGCCCTTCCCGCGCTGGCAGACGCGCTTCGGCCACGAGTGATCGTGCTCATGAACCTCTTTCGCGATCAGCTCGATCGATACGGCGAGCTGGAGACGATCGCGGATCTTTGGGGCAATCTCGTCCGAGATCTTCCGACCGAGACCGCCCTCGTGGTGAACGCCGATGATCCCGGGCTGGCTGAGCTCGGCTTCGGCGATCGCGAGGTCCTGTGGTTCGGAGTGGAGGACACCCGCCACGCTCTTGAGGACGTGCCTCACGCAGCGGATGCTCGTCGGTGTCGCCGTTGCGGTTCTGGTGTCGTCTACGACGCGCCACTGCTTGGGCACCTCGGTCATTGGCGCTGCGAGAGCTGTGATCTCGCCCGCGCTCGACCCGTCGTGGCGGCCAGCCGCGTGGATCTGGATGGCGTTCACGGTCAAGACATTGTGATCACCACCCCCCACGGCGAGGTGCGCAGCCGACTTGCGCTGCCGGGCCTTCACAACGCCTACAACGCGACTGCGGCCACAGCGGCCGCGATTGCGCTCGGCATCGAGCCGCAGGTCATCTCCCCTGCTCTTTCGGCTACGGCTCCCGCATTCGGTCGAGCCGAACGCGTTCGGCTCGAAGCGCAGGACATGCTGATCCTGCTTGCCAAGAATCCCGCGGGGGTCAACCAGAACGTGCGGACTCTCTTGCTGGAGGACGGTCCGCTCGACGTCATGATCGGTCTCAATGACCGCACTGCCGACGGACAGGACGTCAGCTGGATTTGGGACGTCGACTACGAGCCCCTGATTCCTCGGCTCCGCTCGCTGACGTTGACCGGCGACCGCGCCTATGACCTCGGCCTGAGGTTCCGTTACGCGGGAGCGGCCGATGAGTTGATCCACACCCAGCCGAATCTCCCGTTGGCTCTCGATCGAGCGACCCGCGAGGCAGCGAGCGGTGGCACGCTGTTCGCGCTGCCGAGCTACACCGCGATGCTGGACCTTCGTCAAGAGTTGGTGCGACGCGGAGTCGCAACGGAGTTCTGGCGTGACGGATGATGTCGCCTACGCCGAGCGCTTCGCCATCGAGCACGCGCACTACGACAGGGATCTCGAGTTCTGGATCGAGGCCGGGAAGCGCTCCGGCGGCCCGGTGCTGGACATCGGGTGTGCGTCGGGGCGAGTCACCCTTGCGCTCGCGCAAGCCGGGCTGGACGTGTGGGCCATCGATCAGTCGCGGGCGATGCTCGACGTACTTGCCCGTCGCGCCACGGAACGCGATGTGATCAATCGCATCGAGCTCCGCGAGGCGGACATGCGCCACCTCGATCTTGGGCGCCCTTTCGCCCTCGCCATCATTCCGATGAACACCTTTCAGCTCATGCACGAGCCGGTCGACCAACTCGCCGCGTTGAGCGCGCTGCATCGGCACCTGGTGCCGGGCGGCGAACTCGTTCTCGAGGTGGCGCGGCCAGATTTTCTCGGCATCGAGCGGTCGATTGGAGAGCTCGTGCCCGCTGGTGCGCACCTCGATACCGAGCGCCATGTCCTGATGCTTCATTCCAGCCGGTATGACGCTTTGGACGTCGAGACCCGACGCGTCACGTTCACCCTCCGCATCGATGAGCGGGCCGAAGACGGCAGCAACGCCGTCTTCACACGAGAGTTCGATGTGCGGCTCTTCTCTGAAGGGGAGCTGCGTGGCCTGCTCCAGGAGGCCGGCTTCGAGGTGCTCGACGTCTACGGGGACTTCGACCTCTCCTCCCCCTCCGACGAGTCCGAACTCCAACTCTTTCGGTGCAAAGCGGCGTGATGAAACTCCGCATCTGCCATCTGTATCCGCGTGAGCTGAATATCTACGCGGATCGGGGAAATATCGCCGTCTTTCGGCAGCGCACCGGTTGGCGCGGCATCGATTGTGAGGTGGTCGAGGCCGGCCTAGATGAGGCGATCGACCCGGATGCTCACGACCTGTTCTACCTGGGCGGTGGCCAGGATCGCGATCAGGCCCTGGTGGCGCCGGATCTCGTGGCCACCAAGAGCGACGCCCTACATCGCGCAGCCGACTCCGGAGCCGTGGTTTTGGCCGTGTGCGGTGGATATCAACTTGCCGGTCACGGTTACAAAGCCACTGATTCCAGCGCGTTGCCAGGGATCGGCCTGATCGACGCTGACACGGTCGCGGGGTCCGATCGCTTGATCGGCGATCTTGCGATTGAGGTCGAGTTGGACGGGGAGCTCCAGCGTGTTGTGGGCTACGAGAACCACGCGGGTCGCACCCGACTGGGTCCCGACGTGCAACCGTTCGGAAAGGTCCTTGCCGGCGCCGGCAACGACAGTGAGTCCGGTTATGAGGGTGCCATGCGCGACCGCGTCATCGGCACCTATCTGCACGGGCCTCTATTACCGAAGAACCCGTGGCTGGCGGACCGCCTCATCTCATGGGCGCTGCAGCGCCGCACCGGGCGCGTGCCCGAACTTGAACCACTTGCCGACGAATTGGAAGCAAAGGCACGCCAGGTCGCCATTGGGCGGGCCGGCAGGCGCTCGGGCTAGCTTCCGCTCGAGCCGAAGCCGCCCTCGGCGCGATCGTCAGGGCCGCCTGGCAGCTCCTGCACCTCGTGCGGAGCGGGCATCGCCACCGGCGCGATCACCAGTTGCGCCACCCGGTCACCTGGCGCGACGGTGTACGGGGCCTCGCCGAGGTTCACCAGGAGGACCTGCACCTCACCTCGGTAGCCGGAGTCGATCAGCCCAGGAGCATTGACGACGGTGACGCCATGCCGTCGTGAGAGTCCCGAGCGCGGGAGAACGAGTCCAGCGTGGTTCTCCGGCACGGCGATGGCGATCCCCGTGGGGACCGCTTCGCGTTCGCCCGGAGCGAGCGTCGCTCCTTCGACGGCAACCAGATCCATCCCGGCGTCGCCCGGATGGGCACGATTCGGTACGACGGCGTTCGGGTGCAGCTTCTGCACCGGCAGGGCCGCCGCCGCGAGCTCAGACAAGCTTCGAGATGCGCTCGGCAGCTTCGTTGAGCCGGTCGTCGTCCAGGGTGAGGCTCATCCGGACGAATCCCTCGCCGCTTGGGCCAAACGCGGCACCGGGCGAGATCACCACGTCGGCCTCTTCGAGGACCCGCTCAGTGAATGCGCGGGAGTCGGTTCCTTCAGGCGCGCGCGCCCAGATGTAGATCGCCCCCTTCGGCGGGGTCACATCCAGGCCGATGGTCCGGAGCGACTCGACGAGCGTGTCGCGTCGTCGCTGGTAGATGTCGACCATGTCTTTGACGCAGGACTGGTCGGACTCCAGCGCGGCGACCGTCGCTTCTTGGATGGCCTCGAACATGCCGCTGTCGAGATTCGTCTTCAGTTGCCAGTAGGCGTGGATCAGCTCTGAGTTACCGAGCACGGCGCCGGTGCGCCAGCCGGTCATGTTCCACGGCTTGCTCAGCGAGAAGACCTCGATGCCGACGTCCTTGGCGCCCGGGGTCTCGAGGAACGAGGGTGCGACGTAGCCGTCGTAGGTCAGCTCCGAGTACGCGTTGTCGTGGACGACGATCAGGTCATGCTTCTTCGCGAACGCGACGACCCGGTCGAAGAAGTCATCCTCGATGACCCCGCCGGTTGGGTTGTTCGGATAGTTGAGAAACATCAAGGTCGCCGCGTCCGCCACATCGGCCGGGATGGCGTCCAGGTCCGGCTGAAATCCGAGCTCGGGAACCAGGGGCATTGGCACGGGCTCCGCCCCGGCGATGATCGGACCGGTTGTGTAGACCGGGTAGCCCGGGTCGCTGCCGAGTGCGGTGTCGCCAGGGTTGAGGAACGCCAAGTTGATGTTGGCGATTGCCTCCTTGGCCCCGAGGCACGGAATGATTTCCGAGTCGGGATCGAGCGATACGCCGAAGCGGCGCTCGTAGAATCCTGCGAAGGCCTCGCGGAACGACTCACGTCCCCGATTGGACGGGTACTGATGGGTGTCGGGTCGGGCAGCGTGCTTCTGTAGTGCCTCGACGATGAAGTCGGGGGTCTGCACGTCGGGGTCCCCGATCCCGAGGGTGATGACGTCCACGCCGGCGGCCTTTTTCGCGGCGATCTTCTGCTCGATCGCGGCGAACATGTACGGCGGAAGGCGCTTGAGGCGCTCCGCTCCCGGACTCACAGCGTCTCCAATCGTGTGGCGAGCGCACTCGAGAGCGCGCCGGCATAGATCGGCGCGGCGGGTCCGGTCATCGTTACCTCCAGGTCGGGGTCGACATCGATTTCAAGATCGCCACCCTTGAGGTGGACGGTTACAGGTGGGCTGAGGTCGCTGAGCCGCACCGCGGCGACGGCTGCCGCACAGGCCCCGGTGCCGCAGGCGAGAGTCTCCCCCACGCCGCGCTCCCAGACCCTCATGGTCAACTCGGACGGGCCGTCGAGGCGAATGAACTCGACGTTCGTGCGCTCGGGAAAGCGTGGCGCGACCTCGATATCGGGGCCCAAGGACTCGACGGCGGCCGCCGGGCTCGCGTGCTCGATGATGGCGTGAGGATTGCCCATCGAAACCTCGGTCAGATCGACCTGAGAACCGTTGACGTTGAGGACCTCGCGCAGTTCTCCCGCCGGGAAAACTGCCTTACCCATCCCAACCTGGACTCTCTCGTCGGGCAGCACCTCAACGGCCACTGGTCCCCCGCCGGTGAGGATCACACCGTCGTCGGGTAGCCGCCCGGTCAGATCCAGGTAGCGCGCGACCATCCGGATGCCGTTGCCGCAATTCTCCGCGTGGCTGCCGTCGGGGTTCCAGACGATCATCTCGGGATGTTCGCCGGAGAGGACCACCTCGAGGATCCCGTCACCGCCGATGCCGAAGTTCCGATCGCAGATCGCCTGTGCCCGTGAGGCACTCAGGGGTAGCGCCCACTCCTCGGACTCGATGATCACGTAGTTGTTGCCGAGGCCCTGCCACTTCTCGAAATTCATCGCCTCAGATTACTCCTCGCTCTTGGTGCCAGACGTCCAGCACCTGGCCGAGGGCGTCCGTCGCCGGGGCCTCGCCGAGATCTATCGCGAGGTCCTCACGACTCTTCTTCAGCCAGGTCAGTTGCTTGCGGGAAAGGCGGCGTGTTCGGGCAGCGAGTCGCTCCGGCAACTCCGAGAGCTGGAGGCTGCCGTCGCATAGTGCGGCGACTTCCTTCGCGCCGATGATCTGCATAGCCTCGCGCGATACGCCGGGTGTATCGAGCGCCGCTTCCAGCTCTGCCACCAGTCCGTCGTCGAGTTCCCGCTGTATTCGCGTGGCAATGAGGCCGTCCAAGACCTCTCGGGGCCGAGTTACGACCACGAGGAGCGTCGGGTGGCGCGTCTTTCTTGACCACAAAGCCGCACTGGCGCGCGGGCGCTCCCCAGCTGCGGCGATGGCGAGTGCCCGCGCAACTCTCCGAGGATTCTTCCTGTCGATGCGCGCCGCGGCCTCTGGATCCTTCTCCTGAAGGGCGCGGACAGCCGCGTCCAAATCCTGGGCCGCCAAGCCTTCGGCCCAGTCTCCGTCCTGTCTCTCGGCGGAGGCCGGGAAGTCCAGTTCGGACAGCGCGGCGCGCATGTAGAGCCCGGTCCCCCCGGAAACCACAGGCACACGATCTGCATGCATGCACGCATCGATCGCGCGGTGAGCGTGATCGGCGAAGTCCGAGGCGGTCGACGACTCGTCCAGCCGGAGGTCGCCCACACAGTGGTAAGGGACTTCACGCCGAGCCTCCTCGGTGGGCGAGTCGGCGGCGATCTCCAGGCCGCGATACCGCTGGAACGGGTCAGCGACAACGATCTCCCCACCCAGCTCCAGTGCTACTGCGTGAGCCAGGGCGCTCTTGCCCGCCGCCGTCGGGCCCGCGATCGCGAGCACGCGCTGTGGGGGGTTAGTTGGGAACCGCCACCTCGACAAGTGATCCGGCGAGCGTCACCGATGTGGCGCGGTCGATCCGCACCGGCACGAGCGTGCCCGCCTCCGCCGTCCCGGAGAAGTTGACGGCGATGTTCTGACTGAGCCGCCCCCGGAGCCGATCCGGGTCGGTTCGGGAGGGCCCTTCGACGAGGACCTCTCGCGTGGTGCCGACAAAGCGTTGGGCGCGCTCGCGGCCTTGGCTCTGCACAAGCTCCACCAGGGCCCCTATTCGCTCCTTCTTGACGTCTTCGGGGACGTCGTCCTCCATCGCGTCGGCCGCTTCGGTACCGGGCCTCTCGGAGTAGACGAACGTGTATGCCCCGTCGTACTGGCACTCCTCGACCAATGACATCGTGTCGAGGAAGTCGCTGTCGGTCTCGCCGGGGAACCCGACGATGATGTCGGTGGTGAGCGAGATGTCAGGAATCGTCTCTCGCAAGCGCCCGACGAGGTCCAGGTAGCGCTCGCGGCTATAGGTGCGGCGCATACGCTTTAGAACGCTGGTTGAGCCCGACTGCACCGGCAGATGGAGGTGCTCGCACACCTCAGGGCACTCGGCCATAGCCGTGATCACGTCGCGCTTCATGTCCTTGGGATGCGGGCTGGTGTACCTCACCCGGGACACGCCTTCGAGCCCGGCGACCGCGCGAAGTAGCTCCGCGAAGGTTGCGCGGTCATCGCGTGGCAGGTCTCGTCCATAGCTGTTGACGTTTTGCCCGAGGAGGGTCACCTCACGGACGCCGTCTGCAACCAGGCGCTCGATCTCATCGACGACCGCATCGAGCGGCCGGCTGCGCTCCTTGCCGCGGACGGTCGGGACGATGCAGTAGGCACAGACGCAATTGCATCCCACGGAGATCTGCACCCAGGCCTGGTGCACGCGCGTGCGCTTGGCCGGGAGGCTGCCACTGAACTCGCCGTCGAAGCTGAATGCCCCGACCGCGTCGAGGCGCTCCCGGGCGACGAGTTCGCCAAGCCGACTGACCTCGCCGGGCCCGAAGGCGATATCCACGAAGGGGAACTGCTCGAAGACGACCTCTTTTTGCGCCTGCGCCCAGCAGCCGCCGATTGCGACGATCGTGTCCGGGCGCTCGCGCTTGATGCGCTTGGCGTGTCCCAGATTGCCGAGAAAACGCTCGTCGGCGCTGCCACGGATCGTGCAGGTGTTGAACAGGATGAGGTCGGCGTCATCCTGTTCTGCCGCCTCGCGGTACCCGATCCCCTCCAGCACGCCCTTCATGCGCTCGGAGTCGTGCTCATTCATCTGGCAGCCGAACGTGGACAGGTGGTACTGCACGCGGCGATTCTAGCGGGAGCGGCTATCGTGACCGGCGGTGCACCGCCTGCTCCCATTGCTCGTCGTGCTCATGGCGGTCCTTCTGGTCGCCGCGTGCTCAGATGACGACGCGCCCCAGGCCGGCGAGGGCTTCTCTCTGGAGTTTGTCGGTGGCTCCAAATACCCCGACGTGCAGGATCGAATCAGCCTCGAGGGCACATTCGAGGATGTCACCGAGCTACTCAACGAGCGCTTGGCGCTTCCCGAGAAGGTCACGATCGTCGTCGGCGACGAGTTGGGCACCGACGGACCCGCGTATGACCCTGAGGCCCGCGAGATCCTTATGCCCATTCCATTTGTCGTCGAGGCACGGCAGCTGCTGGCGAACGAATTCGATCTCGACGCGGCCACGGCCCAGGATCTTGCCCTCGAGGGCAACCAGCATGCTCTGCTCCATGAAGTTGGGCACGCCCTGGTCGATGTGCTCGATCTGCCCATAACGGGCTCCGAGGAGAACGCGGTCGATCAGTTGGCGACCGTTCTGGCGATCAACGAGGGGGCCACCGATGTCGCCCTGTCCGGCGCGGATCTCTTCTACGCAGAAGCCATCGATCCGGCTGAACTCTCAGCCATCGACTTCTGGGACGAGCATGACTTGGATCAGAAACGCTTCGCGACGATCGTGTGCCTCGTTGTCGGCAGCGATCCCGACCAGTTCGCGCCGGTCGCCGACGACTATGAGCTGCCGGCGGAGCAGGTCGATATCTGCGAGCAAGAGTGGGACACCGCGTCCAGTTCCTGGGAGCGCCTACTCGATGATCACCTCAGGTAGAGACTCCCCGCAGGTGTAGTTCAGCTCGGGTCGTGGTTGTTGCAGAATCACCCGATCTCCAGGGGGTTCATACGTCGACGCATACGGCTGGCGGCGATGGGCGTGTTCCTCGTCGCTCTGAGTACGGCGTGCATCGGCGGTACCAATCCGGTGGCAGACGAGGCTGTGGCTCTCTCACCAACGTCGGCAGCGCCTACCGTCGATCCCGCACTGGATCGTGCCCCCCTGACTCGCGGCCTGCCGCGATACGCGACGAACTACTTCCGCTGGACACGTCTGAACGCCGTCCCGCTCCGACGCGCGGCGATACCTCACGGCGAGGCCAAGAGGGTCTACGTCAACCGCTCACGCGAGGTCGTGACCAGCTTGAACCGGCGCGGCGGCGACTATCCCGACGGAACGGTTGTCGTGAAGACGGGTGCCGAGGACGGTGATCGGGCGAGCATCGTCGCGATCATGCGCAAGGTCGCTGGCGCGGACCCCGCACGTGGTGACTGGCAATACCCGGAGTTCGAGCGCAAGGCGCCGGGGGGTCGCTACATCCTCCGTGGCGCAGGCCAGCCATGCTGGACATGCCATGCCGGCGCCGCGGATCAAGATTGGGTATTTACCGAGCTCGATCCGCTCACGGTGCCCGGCTTCTAAGATCCTGCCGCTAGCCGGCGGAGCCGTTCGTCGTCGCCACCTTCTCGGTGTCCTCTTCTTCCTGTTCGGCGACCGGTTCCATCGTGGGCACGGCTATGCCCGCGCGCTCACGGATTTCCTTTTCGATCGCGTGCGCGACATCCGGGTGCTCACTCAGAAACGCTCGTGCCTGGTTACGTCCTTGGCCGAGGCGTTCCTCGCCATAGGAGAAGTAGGCACCGCTCTTGGTCAGCACGGCGTGGTCGACACCAAGGTCGAGCAGGCAGCCCTGATGGGAGATGCCTTCGCCATAGATGATGTCGAACTCCGCCTGGCGGAAGGGCGGGGCAACCTTGTTCTTGACGACCTTGACCCGGGCGCGATTGCCGAGGGCCTCGCCGCCATCCTTGAGGGTCTCGATGCGGCGGATGTCCAGTCGAAGGGACGAGTAGAACTTCAGCGCCCGGCCGCCCGGAGTCGTCTCGGGTGAGCCGAACATCACGCCGATCTTCTCGCGCAGCTGGTTGGTAAAGATGCAGATCGTGCCTGAGCGGTTCAGCGTTCCGGCGAGCTTGCGGAGCGCCTGAGACATCAAACGCGCTTGGAGGCCGACGTGGGTATCGCCCATCTCCCCATCCAGCTCCGCCTTGGGAGTCAGTGCGGCGACCGAGTCGATCGCGACCACGTCCAGCGCGCCGGAGCGCACAAGCAGGTCTGCGATCTCGAGTGCCTGCTCTCCATGATCGGGCTGAGAAACGAGCAATTCGTCGACGTTGACGCCGATGCGTTTGGCATACGTGGGGTCCATGGCGTGCTCGGCATCGATGAACGCCGCCGTGCCGCCGGACTGCTGGGCCTGAGCGATGAGGTGGTAAAGCAGCGTGGTCTTGCCCGAGCTCTCTGGTCCGAATACTTCGACGATCCGGCCCTTGGGAATCCCTCCGATTCCGAGCGCGATGTCCAGCGACAAAGCCCCGGTCGGGATGGTCTCGAGGTCCATGGCGAAGGCCGGGTCACCCATCCTCATGATGGATCCCTTGCCGAACTGGCGCTCGATCTGCGTGAGAGCCGAATCCAGTGCCTGCGTCTGTGCTTTCTCCACCTTTTCCACCTGTGTCTCCTCTCGGCCGATCGATCGCACGCTAGTGCTTCGAGCGGTCGGAATTCCGACGGTTGAGACCGAACGTACGTTCCGGAGAGTATCGTGCCCTTCGGACGACGGGAAGAGTCTGGGGCGGTAATGCTGCCGACGCCGTGCCGATCCGTGCCGAAACTCGGATCTCTTCGGTTCGACGAAAGGCGCTAGTCGCTGTCTTCGGAGGCCTGCTGAGTCTCGATCCCGACACGCAGGGCATGAAGTGCTCGTGCCGCCGCGCGCGCCCTGATCTGTTCGCGACCACCGCGAAGCCGAAGCTCCACCACCTCCGCCGTGCCGGGGCCCACGACGCCCACATAGACCAAACCCACGGGTTTCTGGGCGCTTCCACCTCCTGGACCGGCGATGCCGGTGACGCTAAGTCCCCAGTCGCTTCCGGTTACCCGTACCGAACCCTCGGCCATCGCATCTGCCGCCTCGGGCGAGACCGCGCCGTGTCGCGAGATGACTTCCCCCGATACCCCGAGCGCCGCCTCCTTGACCCCATTCCCGTAGGCAATTACCCCACCGAGGAAAACGGCAGAGGCGCCGGGCGCAGAGGTAATGAGTGCCCCGAGGCCTCCGGCTGTGCAGCTTTCGGCCACCGCAACCGTCTCGTCTCGGGACTGCAGCAATCGGGTCACCGTCGTCACGATGCTGGCGCCGTCGGTGCTATAGACGCGCTCTCCGAAGTTGTCGACCAGCAGCGTGTGGAGCGGGTCAATGTCATCAAGGGTCTCCCCCGCCATCGCCACCTCGAGCTCGCCGTCTTTCGCGCAAACGCCGATGTCGAGCGCCTCCAGGGTGCCCTCAGACGCACGGTCGAGCACATCCATGAACTGGCTCTCCACCACGTTGTGGATCCTCAGCACGCGTCGCGCGGGGCTTGTGGCCCGATCGAGGGTCGGCCCGATCGGTGGTTGGCGATGAGCCGCCTCCCACATCTCCCGCACCTCTGATGGCGGGCCAGGCAGGACCACCACCACGGATCCGTTCTTCTCGATCGCGCAGCCGGGGGCGGTGCCCGCGGGCGGAATCATGGTCGATCCGCGAGGCAGGCTGGCCTGCTTCTGCTCGAAGGCATGCTGGGTGCGGGCGGACACCCCATCCGGCCTGCGACCCGCATAGGCCGCCTCGACAAGGTCCAGGGCGTCCTGACGGAGCTCGAGGCTCAGATCACACGCCTCCGCCACCGCGCGCATGGTGAGGTCGTCATGGGTTCCACCGAGCCCGCCGGTGGTCACGATGAGGTCGAAACCCGACTTCAGGTTTGCCCGGACGGCGTCGCGAATCGCCTCGGTGTCATCGGGCAGCAGCTCGACTCGCTCCACCCGGACTCCGTCCTCCTCGAGTTCATGGGCGAGGAAGGCACCGTTGACGTCGGAGACCGCGCCTCGGAGCACTTCGTCGCCGGTCACCACGACAGCGGCGCGTGGCTGCATGCGTTCAGCCGGTGACGCGTTGGACGCCGGTGGCGGTGATGAGGAAGTCCGCGACTCCCCCGCTCAGCTCCTGCGGCTCGCCGTTCACACTGATGCCCAGGCCGTCGGTATTGCCTGATCGCACCCAAAGACCGCGGCTCACGGTGAAGGATCGCTCGCTTCCGGCGCCCAGGGTGCCGCGAAACACCTCTCGTCCGCCGGCATTACGCGCACGGACCTCGATGTAGGAACCCGAGTCACCGAGACCGCTCAGAACGATCTTGATGCGCTGTGGAGCTTCTCCGCGGGCGGGCCCGGTGTTTGCTGGAGCCTTGGTCGCCGCGGGCGCCTCCGGTCCGGGTGCTGCCGGCGCGGCCGCGACCTGGTCGGCGGGCGGAATCGGCGTGGAGTCCGGCGTGGTGTCGCCAATGCCCATCCATACCAGCAGGCCGAGGCCCATGACGCCGCCGATCGCCAGCCACAGAAGCTGAACCTCGGTCCGTCGGCCCCGCGTGATGCCCTTCGCCCGGCGCGAGGGCCGTCGTGGGGGGCGCCCTGCCCGCTCTACGTCGCCGGTGACCGGGTTTACGGCTCCGAAACGCGAGTGATGCTCGTCCAGGACGAGCTGGGAATCCAGTTCGAGGAACTCCGAATAGGTCTTGAGAAAGCCTCGGACGTAGGTCGGGGACGGGAGCACGTCAAATTGCTCGTCCTCGAGCGCACGCAGATACTTGCCCCGGATCTTGGTGCGCTCTTCGCACTCCAGGATCTCGAGGCCTCGCGCGCGGCGGGCCTCTCTCAGGGTGTTTCCGATTTCAAACACGAGTCAGCACTCCGGCATCCGCCGGGTGGAAGACCCTACCAGCGGCCCCCCCTAACCGATCAGGGGGCGGTCACATGGTTTCTTCAGGCATCTCCTCGCCCTCATCGGGCGCATCAGAGGCCCCGGTCAGCCGTGGCAGATCCATTTCGCTGACGAGCACCCTGCGGGGCTTGCTGCCCTCGTGGCCTGAGACGATTCCTCGTTCCTCAAGCTGATCCACGAGCCGTCCGGCGCGGGCGTAGCCCACACCGAGCCTCCGCTGCAGGAGGGAGACGGACGCGGTGCCTTGGCGAATCACGAGCTCGATCGCGGCATTCAGGAGTTCATCGCCCGCAGGCTCGACCTGCTCTTCAGCCGGCTCGGGGCGCTCCAGGAGCTCCTCGCGGAGCTTGGGCTTGCCTTGGCGGCGCCAGTGATCGGTGATCGCGCGGATCTCCTCCTCGCTGACATACGCACCCTGGAGGCGCTGCAGGCGCGAGGTGCCGACCGGCCGGAACAGCATGTCGCCCTGTCCCAGTAGCGACTCGGCGCCACCGGAGTCGAGCACTACTCGGCTGTCGACCTGGCTGGAGACGGCGAAGGCCACCCGTGAAGGCACGTTGGCCTTGATCATGCCCGTGATGACGTCCACTGACGGTCGCTGGGTCGCGAGCACGAGGTGGATACCCACGGCGCGGCTCTTTTGCGCCAGTCGGATGATGGCGTCCTCGACTTCCGCGGGCGCGACCATCATCAGGTCCGCGAGCTCGTCGATGAGCACGAGGATCGTGGGCATCTTCTTCTCGCCCTTGCGCTCCCGCTCGGCGTTCCAATCGCGCAGGTTTCGCGCCCTGGCCATACCCATCAACTCGTAGCGGTTCTCCATCTCGCGCCCGATGTTGGCCAACACCGCGGCGGCCTCCTTCGGGCCGGTCACGACCGGCGTGAGCAGGTGAGGAATGCTCTCGTAGTGGTTGAGCTCGACCTTCTTCGGGTCGACCAGGATCAGGCGCAGGTCATCCGGGCTGGAGCGCAACAGGAGGGTCGCCAGAAGCGAGTTCAGGCAGACGCTTTTGCCCGTACCGGTCGAACCGGCGATCAGCAGGTGCGGCATGCGCGCGATATCCAGGTAGACGGGCTTGCCGCCGATGTCGAGGCCGAGCCAGGTCATCAGCGGGCCGGAGTCCTCGGGGAAGTCGCGGTAGATATCTCCGAGAGTGACCGTCTGAGCCTCGGGGTTCGGCACCTCGACGCCGACCGCCTGCTTGCCGGGAATCGGCGCGATGATGCGCAGCTCGTCGCTGGCGGCGAGCGCATAGGCGAGGTCGTCACGCAGCGAGGAGACCTTGCCGATCTTCGTACCGGGCGCCAGCTGGAGCTCGTATCGCGTCACTCGGGGGCCACTGATGGCGTTCGTGACCTTTGCTTCGATGCCGAAGTGACTCAGTGTCTCCTCGAGCGAACGGCTGGTGTCCTCGACCACTCCCGACGGGAGTGTGCCCTGCCCCTTGGAGCGACTCAGCAGTCGCGCTGAGGGCAGGCGGTAGCGAACTTCGCCATCCACGGATGGCGGCTCTTGGGGGGAAGGCGCCTCGTACTCGTCCTCGTCGTCGGCAACGGGCTCCTCGACCGCATCCAGCGGAAGCTCCGTCTGCGCGCTGTCACCGGGGGTGGAGTCCTCGGGCTCGTGCTCCTCGTAGAGGTCGCGTGCGGAGACCGCCGGAGAGTCCGGGAGGTCGCCGCGCTCGGAGTACAGGTCGCCGTACATCTCGGCACCGTCCAGGAGGCCACGGTCGCCGTCCTCGGAGGTGCTTGTCGGCGGGCGTCGGCGTGGGATGAGGGTGGTCGCCTCGCTGGGGTCGATCCGATCACGGATGATTCGAGCCAGGTTCTTTCCTTCACGGATGGCCGTGACCGAACCTGTCGCGACGCCGCGACTCACCGTCCTGGATGCCACCACGGCACCCTCGCCCGAGCTGCGCAGAATCTGGGCCAGCGACGCGCCGGAGATGAGGATCGCGGCGGCAACACCGCAGATCACCACGAGCAGGAGGGTCCCGATGCCGCCAACGCTCGCGCTCGTGACGTAGTAGATGGCCTCGCCGACGTGGCCACCGCGTTCTGAGACGGAGGAGGTGTCGAACCACCCCACACGCTCCGGGCCTCCGATGAGCGCGCCGGACGCAAGTGCGGTCAGCGCCGCGGCGGTGCCGAGCGCGACGCCCAACCGCAACGGTGGCGCCTTCAGGACGGGGTGATTCAGGATCACGAGCGCACCCGCGGCGATCATCGCCACCGGCATGATCCAGACCGCGCGGCCGACGACTGCCCGAACGAGGTCGACCAGGTCGCCGCCGATCGGGCCACCGGCTCCCACAAGGGCCAATCCCAAAAGGAGTCCGAAGGCGAGGATCCCGAGTCCGACCATCTCGCGACGCCGCGGGTCCTTCCGCCTGGCACGCCGGCGCGAGCCGCGCGGCGCGGGACGGCGCTTGGCCGGCCGCTTTCGCGAGGTCGGTCGACGTGTGCTTCGGCGTGGTGCCGCCTGGGTACTCATGGATCCTCCGGGCGTGATTGCGAGTGCGCGAAAGGGCGCTGCTTGACCATTGGCCACCGAGACTCCGGTTCCTGCCGCGCTGGTAGGCTCGCCGCGGGGTTTGAGGGGCCGCTGGGCCCACCGGGGACGAACGAGGAAGGACACGCCGTGACACACCAGGTCACTCCAATGGAGAAGCCAGGAAAGATCCTGGAATTGGACGGAATCTCCGCAGAGTCCGTCGAGGCTCACTGGGGGCTCTACGAGGCGTACTGCAAGAAGTACAACGAGGTGATGGGGAAGCTGGAGTCAGCCGATCGCGGGGCGGCCAACCAGATCTATTCCGAGTACCGCGGCCTGCGCGAAATGCTCACCTTCGCCATCGGCGGCATCAAGAACCACGAGGTCTACTTCAACAACCTCAGCGCGAACGGCGGCGAGCCGTCGGATCAGATCGCGGAGCAGCTGACGAAGGATCTCGGCGGCGTGGATGACTTCATCACCGAGCTGAAGGCCGCCGGTATGGCTGCCCGAGGCTGGGCCTTCCTCGCCTGGGACTGGCAGTGGATGCGCCTCGACCTTCACATCGGTGACGCCCAGAACACCTTCCCAGTCTGGAACGCTTCGCCCATCATCGCGCTCGACGTCTACGAGCACGCGTACATCGCGGACTACTCGACGGCTCGGCCGAAGTACATCGAGGCCTTCATCCGCAACCTCGACTGGAACGCGATCAACGAGACCTGGGCCGGCATTCAGGCCACACACGAGGCACTCAGACAGTAGTTAGACCTTCGGCGGGGCGGCTCACGCCGCCCCGCGTCGAGGGCGACTAGACCTCGACGATCACCGGCAGCACCATCGGGCGCTGCTGGGTCCGTTTCTTCAGTAGTGCCGCTACGGTGTCATGCAGTTGGTGCTGCAGCACGCCCACCTCGGTCACCTTCTTCTTCGCCGAAGCCGCGATGCTGTCGCGGATCTCGGCGCGCGTCTCAGCGACGAGCTCGGGATCGTCCCCGGCGGCAAAGCCGCGAGTGATCACGTCGGGCTCCCCGATCAGCGTGCCTTCGCTGACGTTGACCGTCGCCACCACCAAGACGAGGCCGTCCTCGGCGAGATGGCGTCGATCGCGCAGCACGCCCTCCACCCCGTCGCTGATCCCCATGCCGTCGACGTAGGTCAGGCCCACGTCGATGTGGTCGGCGATCTGGGCGCTCTCGCCGTCGATCTCGAGCACATCGCCGTTGTCGAGGATGGCGATGTTGTCCGCCGGAACGCCCGCGGACAACGCCAGGTCGGCGTGGGCACGCTGATGCCGGGCCTCGCCGTGGATTGGTGCGAAGAACTTCGGGCGCACCAACTGGAGCATCAGCTGCAGGTCAGCTGCCGTGCCATGGCCTGAGACATGGATGTCGGGGTTGCTCTCTTCGGTGATCACTCTCACACCCATCCGGACCAGTCGATTGATGGTCTCGCCAACCGCAAGCTCATTGCCGGGCACGGTGCGCGAGGAGTAGATGACGGTGTCGCCGGCCTCCAACTCCACCTGCGGATGCTCGCCTCGGGCCATGCGGCTCAGGGCGGCCAAGGTCTCTCCCTGGCTGCCGGTGCAGATGATTACCTGCTCATCGTTCTCGTAGCTCGCGAGGTCTTTGGGCTTCATAAGGCTGCCGGCGGGCGGGTTGAGATAACCCAGGCTCATCGCGATGTTGCCGTTGCGATTCAGGGAACGTCCGACGAGCGAGACCACGCGGCCATCCGCGTACGCCGCGTCGATCACCTGCTGCACACGGTGGATGTGGGAGGAGAAGGTCGTCACGATCACGCGGCCGGGCGCCGTCGCGAACTGGCGACGGAACTCATCTCCCACGGAACGTTCCGATGGCAGGCCGCCCTTGCGCTCGGAGTTGGTGGAGTCGGCCAGGAGCAAGAGCACGCCCTTGTCTCCGATGCGCGCAAGACCTGGGATGTCCGCGCGCCGACCGTCGACCGGCTCGTGATCGAACTTGAAGTCGCCGGTGTGCAGCACGTAGCCAAGCGGCGTGTACAAAGCGACGGCCATGCAATCCGGGATGCTGTGAGTCAGACGCACGAACTCGGCGGTGAAGGGGCCGACCTCGCGCGTTTCTCCCGGCTCGACCTCATTCAGCGAAACGCCATCAAGGCGGCGGTGCTCATCGAGCTTGCTCCGCACCAACCCAAGCGTGAAGCGGGCTCCATAGATCGGGACCGGCCCGATCTCGGCAATGAGATACGGGAGCGCCCCGATGTGGTCCTCATGGCCGTGGGTGAGGAAGATCGCGTCGAGTCGGTCGGCGTTCTCGGCGACGTAGTCGAAGTCGGGCAACACCAGGTCGACGCCCAGCTGATCGTGCGATGGGAACGTGACCCCGCAATCGATCAACACCATTCGCCCGTCGTACTCGACGACGTACATGTTCTTGCCGATCTCGCCTGTACCGCCGAGCGGTACCACGCGGACTGAACTCAAAAGGGCCTCCTGGCCGTGGGGAAAACTATGAAGATGTGTGGATGCCCTGGCGGTCGAGCACCGTCGCGAGGATGTCGCGCTGAACCGGTGTGGCCTCGACCAGAGGGAGCCGCAGAGTGGATGTCGGCAGGATGCCGAGCATCTGTAGTGCGGCCTTCACGAGAATGGGATTCGCGGTCACGAAAAGACCGGCATAGAGATCGTGGAGTTCGCCGTCGAGCTCTCGAGCCTTCTCCAGGTCGCCGTCAGCGGCGATTTCGGCGATGCGGGACAGCTGAGGTCCGACCAAGTGGGATGCCACCGAGATGACCCCCGCGCCACCGAGTTCGAGCGTGTCGATGAAGGTGTCGTCGTTTCCGGCGTAGAGCACAAGGTCGTCGATGGCGCTGACGGCCTCCATGTGTGCTCGGACAGGGTTCGCCTCTTTGATGGCGGCGATGCCCGGGATCTGCGCGAGCTCCGCGATGACGTCCGGCTCCATGTTGATCACGCAGCGGCCAGGGATGTTGTAGAGGATCACGGGCGATCCCACAGCGGCGATCGCCCCGAAGTGGCCGAGCAGGCCCTCGCGGGGCGGCTTGTTGTAATACGGCGTCACCGCCAGCACGGCGTCCACGCCCGCGGCGTGGGCCGCTTCGGTCAGGTGTACCGAGTGCGCGGTGTCGTTGCTGCCGGTGTTGGCGGTCACCGACACCCTGTCGCCGACCTCCGAGACACCGAGCTTGAAGAGCTCGACCTTCTCGTCGTCGGTCAGCGTTGATGCCTCCCCGGTCGTCCCCGCCAGCACGAGGCCGTCGGAACCGTTCTCCACGAGGTAGTGCATCAACTCGGCCGCCGCAGTCCAGTCAACCGCGCCGGACTCATCGAACGGGGTGACCATCGCGGTCAGAATCGAGCCAATCACGGGCGGATTATAGCCTCGCGATTGAACCCTGCCTCAGAGACTGCGGGCCGCGTAGATGCAGGCGCAGCACCGACCGATGATGCCGCGGCGGCCAATTTGCCGGGCGCCGTCTCAGCTGGGCTGATGGGCCTCGGCCATTGCGAGGCTGACGCGGTAGCACGCCACCTGCGCCCGTTCGATTGCCTCCAAGGCGCGCTCGCGCTCGACATCGTTGAGGTCGTCGCCGGGCAGCAGCGCCGTTTCAGACGCCAAGGCCGCCAGGACTCGCCGGCGCGTCTTGATCGGTCGAGCGGAGACCTCGACGATCCGCGCCCCGGCCGCAGCATGCGCCGAGTACGCGTCCAGTGCCGCGTCACGAGCAGCGCCGGCAGGAAGGTCGACGATCTCGTATCGCAGGCTCAGCAGCTCTCGTTCCCAGCTGCCGACATTCGCGCGCCGTCGCTCGATCTGGCGCGCCAGCTTCGCCGCGGAACGCCCTGCCCCATCGCCGGCCTTTTTCGACCAGTCTCGAAGACTCGTCACCAGTGCTTGCCGCTTGTGCTCGTTTGACGGGTCCTCGAGCCAGGCCCGCGCGCTCATGGCCAACCCCGCCACGGCCACCTTGCCGTGGCGTCGCATCAGCCATGCGATCAGTCGAACGAGGTTGAGGCTCATGGCCGGAGCTTCCCGCCGCTACTTGCGCGGGATGACCTCGCCGTCATCGGTGAGGCGGATGCCGTCGGTGATGCCCTCGCCAGGGGGTGCGGCGAACGTGAGCCACACGGCGTCGTTCTGGCTCTGGTTCTTTATCCGGCGGGGCGTGTCCTTGGGGAGCCTGATCCAGTCGCCGTCGTTGACCTCGATGTCGCTGTC
>CAMYIK010000023.1 GCA_947258365.1 uncultured Thermoleophilia bacterium
CCTGCGTCCTTGCGCTGCTTGGTTCTCGCACCCCAGGGCACCGACACGAACCGGTTGGTCGGCGCTCCGATGCCTCCGGCATCGATCCTCCTTCGCTCCCTTCGGTCGCCTGCGTCCTTGTAGGGCTTGGTTCTCGTGCGCCAGGACACGACACGGACCGGTTGGTAGGTGCTTGAGGCGCTCCCGCGTTCAGGGTGCGAGACTCTCTTTGTGAGTGACGGGCCCAAGGCACCAAACGTGTGGGCACGAGCGGCGGGCGACCCAGAGTTTCGCCAGGCGCTCATCGACGATCCGCTGCGCGCACTCGCTTCGGTCGGCGACACCGATGTGTCCGTCGAGCAGGTGGAGCAGCTCGAGGAGCTAACCGTCGAAGAGCGGGCCGAGCTCGTTCAGGAAGTGCTGCGCGAAATCGCGATGCACCGCGCACGGCGCAACTGGGGCGACCGCTTTTGGACCCCTGATGAACCTCAGCCCTAGGCGAGGAAGGCGCATGGTCGGCGCGCCCTCCCGATTAGTTCGGTCTAGACAAGCCCCGCGGTAGCGAGGGCCTGCTCCGGCGAGACCATGTGGCGGCCGAAGTCCATGATGTCGTTGTCGAGGCCGAGAGCCAGGCCGAGCAGCTGCGGAAGGTGCAGCACCGGCATGTTGTACTCCTCACCGTTCGACGCCTCAGCCTTGCGCTGATAGGCGTCCATGGCCAGGTGGCAAAGGGGGCACGGCGTCACCATGACATCGGCGCGCGCGTCGCGTGCGCCCGCCAGGGCGACGTGTGACTCCTTGAAAGCGGTCTCTTCGCGAGCCAGCAGGATGGGGAAGCCGCAGCACTTGCTCTTGCCCTCGTAGTCGGCGACCTCGCCGCCCAGCGCCGTGATCAGGCGCTCCATGCTCTGAGGCTTGTCAGGGTCCTCAAAGCCCATCACCGAACTCGGGCGCAGCAACTGGCAGCCGTAGTACGGAGCGACCCTCAGACCGTTGAGGCCACGCGGCCCTCGCGCCTCGAGTGCGGACATGCCCTCTTCGCCCGCCAGATACCAGAGCATGTGGGTGACTTCCTTGGTGCCCTCGTAGGGCCGGGCACCTGCGGCGACCAGCTCCTCGTTGACCTTCTCGAGAAGGCGGGGGTCCTCCTTGACCATCTTGTTCGCCCGGCGCAGGTTGAGCGTGCAGACGTTGCAGATGGTGAGTACGTCGACGCCCATCTCCTCGGCCTGGCTCAGAATGCGGACGTTGAGCGTCAGATAGAGGTTGGGCTTGGCCTCCGCGATGTCGCCGGCGCCACAGCAGGTCGCCGCGGGCATCGGGAGTAGCTCGATGTCGAGCATGGGCGCAAGGGCTTGGGTTGTCGCGTTGAGCTCCTTTGAGCTGAACTCGGCGACACAGCCGGGGTAGTAGGCGAACTGCTTGGCCACAGCGACTACACCTCTTCCTTGACGTTCTTCATGAGGTGCTTGACCTCATTGAGCTTCTTGATCCGGTGGGGCAGTGGCGATGGGGCCTTGCCCTTACGAATCATCTGTAGCGCGAATGGCGCGTCGAGGGGCGCGGTGACGGGATTCGTGAACGGTACCAGCAGGGTCTCGTTGAGTTTTCCGCCGGTGCGAACCGAAACCAGGAAGGCCCTTGCGTGGCGTGCGCCCGCGTCGCCCCAGCTCACGCCCTCGCGGAACGCAACGCCGCCGAGCTTCTCGATGGCGTCGCGAGGCTCGACACCCTTGGGACAGCGCTCGTTGCAGTACATGCAGCGGGTGCAGTCCCAGAGGCCGTGCTCACCCGAGTAGAGCTTGGCGCGCTGCTTTCGCTGCCCGTCACGTTCGTCACCCGCGAAGCGATATCCCCACGCCAGCGCGGCCGGACCAACGAAGTCGGGATCCGCCGCCAGCGAGTTGCACTCGCTGTAGCAGGCGGCGCAGAGGATGCACTTGCTCTCGTTGTAGACTTTGTTCATCGCCTCCTTCGAGACGATGCGCTCCTTCTCGGGCGCCTTGCCGTCAGGAATGAGGTACGGCTTGACCGAGCGGAATTTCTCCCAGAACGGATCGAGGTCGACGATCAGGTCCTTCACGGGAGCGAAGTTCCCAATCGGGTCGACCTGGATCGTGTCGGATCCGTCGGCCTCCTTGATCTCCTCTACCTGGGCCATGCAGGCGAGCACGGTGCGTCCGTTCGCCTTGCATGAGCACGAACCGCAGATCGCGCTGCGGCAGCTGTACCGCATAGCGATGCTGCCGTCCTGCTCGTCCTGAATCTGCAGCAGGGCATCCAGCAGCGTGACTTTGTCGCTGTGGTCGAGTGCGAACTCCTGGCGGTACGGCGTATCGCTGGAGTCGGGCTGGTAGCGGAACACGTCGAATGTCGTCGCCGGCATTAGTAGGACCTCACCTGTGGCTCGTACTTGGTCATCGTGACCTCTGAGTAGTCGAGGCGGATCTCGTTGTCGTCGAGATAGGCCAGCGTGTGCTTCATCCAGTTGTCGTCGTCCCGCTCCGGGAAGTCGGTACGCGAGTGAGCCCCGCGGCTCTCGGTGCGAGCGATGGCGCCCGACACCATCGTGTCAGCCAGATCGATCAGGTAGCCGGTCTCGATCGTGTGGATCAGCTGCTGATTGAAGATGCTGCCCTTGTCGTCGACGGTGACGTGCTGGAACTCTTCCTTGAGGCGGTCGATCTCTTGCTTGGCCTGCTCGAGTTCCGGACCGGTGCGGAACACGCCGACCTTGTCCTGCATCGCGTCGGCGAGCCGGTTCCGCAGCTCGTGCTGCTTCGGTCCATCGTCGCGGGCCAGCAACTCGGCGACCTGCCGCTCGTAGTCCTTTGCGGCTGCCGGGCTGGCTGTGAAGCCCTTGCCGTTGACGCTTGCGATGTAGCGCGCAGCGGACTCGCCGGTGATTGCGCCGTAGACGACACCCTCCAGCAGAGAGTTGCCGCCGAGGCGGTTGGCGCCGTGCACGGAAACGCAGGCACACTCGCCGGCAGCGAACAAGCCGGGCATGTGCGGTGCGGCGCCGTTGATGTCCACGTGCACGCCACCCATGTGGTAGTGGGCACCGGGGCGAATCGGGATCGGCGCGTCGATCGGATCGACACCCGCGAAGGCCATGGAAAGCTCGCGGATCTGAGGCAGTCGCTCCAGGATCTTGTCGCGGCCGAGATGCCTCAGGTCGAGCATCACGCAGCCATCGACGCCGCGGCCCTCGAGGATCTCCGTGGCCTCGGAACGAGAGACCACATCACGCGAGGCCAGCTCCAGCTTGTTGGGCGCGTACTTGCTCATGAAGCGCTCGCCGTCGGCGTTGAGGAGGTAACCACCCTCGCCGCGCGCACCCTCGGTCACCAGCACACCGCTCGGGCTGAGCGTCGTGGGGTGGAACTGCATGAACTCCATGTCCTTGAGCGGCACGCCGTGACGGAGCCCAAGGCTCATGGCGTCGCCGGTCGAGGAATGCGAGTTGGTCGAGGGCCGGTACACGCGACCGGCACCGCCGGTCGCCATCACGGTGGCCTTCGCGCCGATGCTCTCGATCGTGCCGTGGACCATGTCGTAGGCGACGACCCCGGCGCATCCGCCCTGAGCGTCCTCGATCAGATCCGTGACGAAGTACTCCTCGTACGTCGGGATGTCGTACTTCACGCAGACGGTGTAAAGCGTGTGCAGGATCACCAGACCGGTCAGGTCAGCGGCGTAACAGGTGCGCGGGAACCCGGCGCCGCCGAATGGACGCTGGGCAATCTTGCCCGTCGTCTCGTGGCGACTGAAGACGGCTCCCCAGTGCTCCAGTTGGTAGATCTCCTGCGGAGCCCTCTGGCAGAGCAGCTCGATCGCGTCCTGGTCGCCGATGTAGTCGGCGCCCTTGACTGTGTCGAAGGTGTGGTTGTCCGGGTTGTCTTCGGTCCTGTTGCCAAGTGCGGCGTTGATTCCGCCCTGCGCCGCCCCGGAGTGACTCCGGACCGGATGCACCTTGGTAACGATCGCGACATCGACGCCCGCTTCATGGGCGGCGATCGCCGCTCGCATGCCTGCAAGTCCGGCGCCCACCACTACGACGTCATGGGTCTTCAATCTGGCCCCCCAGGGTCAACTCGCTCCTGCGTCACAGGCTATCGCACACCTTCCCGGGACAGGCGTACCGTGCGAGGGCGACGACCATCCGACTAGGTGGGGAGGGACGTCTGACAGCGCATAGTCCCCGGCGACGGCCTGTGGGCCGGGGCGGGCGTATACTCGGCCCGTTTTTCTGAGCAAAAATGAGGACTAAGGAGTGCCTGGTGGCACATCGCGTCACGTTTATCCCAGGAGACGGCACAGGGCCGGAGATCGCCGAGGCGACAAAGCGCGTTCTCGAGGCGACCGGTGTCGACTTCGAGTGGGACATTCAGGAAGCCGGCGTCGACATCATGGAGGAGGCAGGTACCCCTCTTCCGGATTCGGTCATCGAGTCGATCAAGTCGACCGGCTGTGGAATCAAGGGACCGATCACTACTCCTGTCGGTCATGGTTTTCGCAGCGTGAATGTGGCGCTTCGCAAGCTTCTCGACCTTTATGCCTGCGTACGTCCGTGTAAGAGCTATCCCGGCGTACGTAGTCGCTACGAGGACATCGACCTCGTTCTCTTCCGTGAGAACCACGAGGACCTCTACGCCGGGATCGAGTTCGAGCAGGACTCACCCGAGGTGCAGGAGCTCGCCGCCAAAATCGAACAGCTCTACCCGGAAACTCATATTCGCGAGCACACCGGCATCTCGATCAAGCCGATCTCCGTGTACGGCACCACCCGCATCGTCAAGGCGGCCTTCGACTACGCGGTCGAAGAGAACCGTAAGAAGGTCACCGTGGTGCACAAGGCCAACATCATGAAGTACACGGATGGCCTCTGGCTCGCCACGGCGACCGAGATTGCCAAGGACTACCCGGACATCGAGTTCGAAGAGCGCATCGTCGACAACATGTGCATGCAGCTCGTCCAGAAGCCGGAGCTCTACGACGTGCTGGTGCTCCAGAACCTCTACGGCGACATCCTGAGTGATCTCGGCGCCGGTCTGGTCGGCGGTCTGGGTGTAGCCCCGGGCGCGAACCTTGGCGACGGGGTAGCCCTGTTCGAGCCCACTCACGGCAGTGCGCCGAAGTACAAGGGTCAGAACAAGGTCAACCCGCTGGCCATGATGCTCTCCGGCGTGATGATGCTGCGCTACCTCAAGGAAAAGGACGCAGCTGACCGCATGGAGGGTGCGATCGCGGAGCTGATCGTCGAAGGTGAGTCGGTGACTTACGACATGAAGCCGCACCGCGACGACCCGACTGCCGTTGGCACGTCAGAGGTCGGAGACGCGTTGGTGGCCAAGCTGGAGGCTAACTAGTGAGCAACAAACCCTTACGAGTAGCGGTAACCGGCGCAGCCGGACAGATCGGCTACAGCCTGTTGCCTCGAATCGCGGCGGGCGAAATGTTCGGCGCAGATCAGCCGGTGATCCTCCAGCTGCTGGAGATCCCGGTCGAGGGCCCGCAGAAGGCCATGAAGGGCGTCGCGATGGAGCTCGACGACTGCGCCTTCCCACTGCTTGACAGCATGTCACTGCACGATGATCCCAACGCGGCCTTCGGCGACGCCGATTGGTGTCTGCTCGTCGGCAGTAAGCCGCGTGGCCCGGGTATGGAGCGCGCAGACCTGCTGAAGGACAACGGCGCGATCTTCGTCGGCCAGGGCAAGGCGATCGACGAGAACGCCGCAGACGGCTGCCGCACCGCGGTAGTCGGCAACCCGTGCAACACCAACGTGATGATCGCCGCCAACCAGGCGAAGCGGCTTCCGGCTGAGAACTTCACCGCGATGACGCGTCTCGATCAGAACCGTGCGGCGACCCAGCTCGCCCAGAAGGCCGGTGTCCAGGTGACGGAGATCGGCAATCTGGTGATCTTTGGCAACCACTCGCCCACGATGTACGCGGACTTCCAGAACGCCACGATCGGCGGGAAGCCTGTGACCGACGTGATCACCGACGAGGCATGGCTCAAGGAGCAGTTCTTGCCCAGCGTCGGCAAGCGCGGCGCGGCCATCATCGAGGCCCGTGGCCTTTCCAGCGCGGCCTCTGCGGCCAACGCCCTGATTGACCACGTGCGCGACCTGACCACCCCGAGTGACAAGGTGCACTCGATCGCCATCCATAGTGACGGCAGCTACGGCTTCGCAGAGGGAGTGTGGGCGTCGATGCCGGTCAAGACGACCGCCCCGGGCACGTACGAGGTCGTCCACAGCGGCTTCGACCAGAACGACTTCGGTCAGGAGAAGATCGGTCTGACCAACGACGAGTTGGTCTCGGAGCGGGAGACCGTCTCGGACATGCTCAGCTAGTCCCGATCAGACAAGAAGTCTTCGAAGGCCCGCTCCGGCGGGCCTTCGTTCGTCTGGAGAGCTCATCATCACCCGCTAGAGCATCATGGTCGCCGCGGCCGCCGTTCCACGGCGCTGAGCGTCGAGTTCGCCCCTTGCGTCTGGGGACGGCTGGCAGCGGGCTTCCGCTCGGTCTGGCCGAAGGGGCCCAGGGTGCTCACCCCGATCCGCAAAGGCGAGGTTGTCGCACGGTCGCACGTCGAGGTGGCCGACTCCGGACTGGCGGAACTCCAGGCTGAGGCCGAACGGCTGGCGAGCGCGCCGGTGGCATGACACCCTCCCCCCATGGCTTCATCAACCGCCCGCCGCGCCGTCATGAGCATGGTCACAGCCGCCGCAATGGTTGTCCTCCCGGCGCTCATCACGAAGCTCGCGCGTGCCCGCAAGCGCCAGCTGAACTAGCGCCGGTTCCCGCCAGCTGAGAGGCTTCTGCCGGGACTATCCCGCGGGGGGCGGGTGTGGCCATCGGCTCTTGGAGGAATCATGGGCGACAGGAAGCTGCTCGGCGGTATCAGCGTTGGCGGCATCATCGTCATCGTCGGCCTGTTGGGGATGTTCTTCCTCAACTTCTGGCTCGGCCTGATCATCATTCTCGTCGGCCTCATTGCCTTCGGTGGATTCGCTAAGGGCAAGTGGTACTAGCGTCCACCAACCGCCCCGGTCTAGCGGCGGTCGCTCCGGCCGGCGTTGGAGCCGAAGAAGCGGCGGCGCAGTAGGCGGGTCACCAGGTGGCCGCTGAGGGCGCCGGCGGTGTAGGTCATCACGATCAGCCAGATCAGCGACGTCTGGAAGCTGAAGACGATGAAGCTCAGCTCGACGCGATCGTTGTTCTGAATGATGAACAGCAGGACCAGGATGGAGATCCCGACCAGGTAGGCCAGGATCTTCAGCTGCCGCTGTTGGCGCGCTTCGAGGTTCTGCCAGAAGCCGTCCTCGTCGGGCTCTTGGCCGGCTGAAACCGGCTCTAACTCGTCCGCCATCGGGGACCGAAGTCTAGGTGGCCGCTCGGAAGACGGTGCCGAGGCGCGTCATGCCCTCGGTGATCTCCGCGGGGCTAACGCCGCTGAAGGCCAGCCGGAGTGTGCGTTCTCCGCCTTCCAGGACACACGCGCTGCCTTTGACGTAGACCACACCGGCATCCTTTGCCGGGGCGAACAGCGCATCCGCGGAAAGACTCTCCGGGAGCTCCATCCAGAGGAAGAATCCACCCTCTGGCGGCGTACAGACGGTGCCCTCGGGCATCTCGCTGAGCCCGGCGACCATGGCGTCGCGACGCTCGCGCATCAGGTCGGTCACCTTGGCGATGTTCGGCTCCAGGTGGCCATTGATGATCAGCTGATGCAGCGCGCCCTGAGCAAGAAACGCCGGCGAGATGTAGGTCTGGTTTGCCGTCGTGGCGAAGGTGGCCGCCATCTCCGGCGTCATGATCACGTAGCCGACGCGCAATCCCGGAGCGACGGTCTTCGAAAACGACGACGTGAACATCACCCGCTCGACCGGTGCGCCCTCAGCAAGACCCGGTAGGTGCTCGCCCTCGAAGCGCAGCGGGCCGTACGGATCGTCCTCGAGGATCGTGAAGTCGAATCGCTCGGCGAGCTCCAATAGGGCCTGGCGCTTGGCCTGGCTCATCGTCGCCCCAGATGGGTTCTGGAAGTTCGGGATCGTGTACAGCATCTTCGGCACGTTCCCCGCGCTGCACGCGGCCTCGAGCGCACCCACGTCGATGCCGTCGACCTCCACGGGGATCGGGAGGATCTTCATGCCGTGCAGGTTCAGCTGCAGCAGCGCCCGGTCGTATGTCGGTGCCTCGACGGCGACCAGATCGCCGGGCTCGAGGAAGGTCTCGAGCAAAAACACGAAGCCCTGCAGCGAGCCGTTGGTGACGAAGACCTGGTCGGCGTTGACGCCGCGCATGTCGGCGATCACCTCACGCAGAGGCGGGTATCCCTGACCCGTGCCGTAGGAGAGAAGTCGTACGCCGTCGGCAGCGAGCGCCTTCTGAGAACACTCCGCGATCAGGTCGGTCGAGAGTGCCTCAGGACAAGGGGCGCCGCGCGCGAAAGAAATGCTGTCGCTCACGCCTCCGAGTCTACTCAGTCCCCGTCGCTGAGCAGGCTCAGCGACGGGTGACAACTACTTCTTTTTCTTGGGCTTGACGACCTTGAAGCTCTTCCCCGCGTACGCCTTCTTCACGTACTTCTTGTTCTTCGGGGCGCCGATGCCGCGCCGGATGATGATCCGGTACTTCGCGCTTGTTGGTCTCAGCAGCTTGGCGGCCAGCGTGGACCGGGTCTTGGTGACACGACGGGTCACGATGCGCTTGGTGCCGCGGTAGACCTGCAGCTGGTAATAGCGGGATTTGCCGGCCTTGCGCCAACGAACGACCAGTTTCTTGCCGGCGACGTGGTTGGCCTTCGGCGAGAGCAGCTTCTTCCGGACCCGCGTCTTCAGCTTGTCGAAGTACGTGATGCCGATCGGCTTGGACTGGTAACCCTTCTCCGGTCCGCGATATGCCCATACCTGCCAGACGTAGCGGGTGTTGGGCCTCAGCAGCTTGGCCGGCAGCCGGTAGCTGATGCCGCGTGGGAAGGCCGTGTGGATCTTGATCAGCTTGCGGCCGTTCATCCGGAAGACCTGCACGTTGTAGAGCACGGTGTCCCTGGTGGGCTTACGCCAGCGCAGGATGGTCGTGGCGGTGCTGATCTTGGAGCCGACGTTCGGCTTCAGCTTCTTGACGTTGCGCGTCTTCGGCTTGATGAAGTTGGCGGTCGGCTTCTTCGTCGGCGGCTTCGGGTTAGTGATGATGAAGGCCGTCTCGGTGATGCTGCTGGCGTTACCGGCGCGGTCGACCTGCCAGAGGCGGAAGCGCAGGTTGCCCGCGGGCAGCGCGTTGACCGTGACCGACGTACCGCCGGTAGAGCCGTTCTTGATGGCCTGCAGGTCCTTGTTCAGCACCTGCCAGCGGAACGATGCGCCCGGCTCGCCCGCCGACCATGCGAAGGCCGGGTTCGGGTTCGTCGAAGGAGTCGCCGGCAGGCTCGTCAGGGTTGGCGCGGCGGGTGCGACGGTGTCCAGCGTAAAGCCGGCCGAGTTCGGATCGCCCTGGTTTCCGGCCGCGTCGGTCTGGAAGACCTGGAACGTGTAGAAGCCATTGCTCGCCAGCGGGGGCACGGTGACTGAAGTATTCCCCTGCACATCGGCCGGTCCAGCGATGATGGCGTTGCTGGAGTTTCGTACCTGCCACGTGAACGTGGCTCCCGACTCGCCGGACCATCCGAAGGTTGGCGACGAGTCGCGGGTGAATGCGCCAGCGGTTTGCACCAGGGCGGGCGGCGATGGGTTCGTGGTGTCGATCGTGAAGGCGCGGTAGGGGCTCCAGGCACTCGGGTCGTCGCCACCATCCCGGTACCGAATGCGCCATTGGTAAGCACCTTCAGCTTGGGCCGGCAGGGTAAAGGTCTCGTCGCTGTTCGTGAAGATCGGATCGACCCCAGGCCCGTTGTCCAGCTGGAACTCATAGCCGGACGCATTTGCCTTAAATGACCAAGTGAAATCCGGCGACGTATCGCTGGTGGCCGCATTGGGTGCCGGGGTGAGCTGCGTGGGGGCCGTGTTGTCGACGATGAAGCTGCCGTTTGCGACAGGCGAGAGGTTGCCCGCATTGTCACGTGCCGCGACGGTCCAGGTGTGGCTTCCGTTGTTCAGGGTGTTCGGTATGGACACGGGGTAGTTGTTCACGGTCCGGGTCACGGTGAAGCTCGTCGCGCCGATCACGGTCACCACGTAGTTCTGGATCCCGGTTCCCGGAGCCGGGTCCGTGGGTGCATTCCAGATCAGAAGGGGTGTGTTGTCGGCGATCGTTCCCGTCGGGACGAGGCTCGTCGGAGCCGGGGGCGCGGTGCTGTCGTAGACGAAGGTGCGCGTCGTGTCTTCCGGTACGGCGTCGGTCGCCGTCAGGGTGTACGTCCCGTCCGCGCTCACCGCGGTCACCGATACCGCCGGGCCCGCGCCCGAGGCCGGCGTGGCCGTGCCTGTTCCGGTCTCGGTCCACGTGTAGGGAGCCGTGCCGCCACTCAGCGTGTACGCAGCGGGCAGTTCATTCGGGGCGGCGGCCGTCGGGCCGAATATCGCTCCATCGGTGGGACCCGCAATCGTGGGCGCAGCCATCGCTGTCGATGCAGCGAGGGCGAGGGCCGCAGCACTTGCTGCGAGACCTAGAGAGAGCCGGACACGTCGCATAGTCAATCCTCGGGAAAAGAGCGTAGAACGATCGTCAAGTTTCAACCTACGTAAGTGCCCCACGTCGACCTGACTGGCCGAAGGGATAGTTCCCCTTACAAAAGATTTGCCCGCACTAAGAGTGTGCCAGGAGATACGGCAACCGGGAGGTTGCGGATCAGCTTCGGGTAACGGCGGCACGCAACGCCTCGTCGAGCTTGTCGACAACGACGGGCACGCCACAGGTTGCGGCGATGTGAGCACGGGCTGCCGCGCCCATCCTTTCAGCCGATGCCGGATCTGCAAAAACCTCGGTCAGCGCCCGTGCCAAAGCCGCCTGATCCGCCGGGGGAATCAAGTAGCCGTGCACGCCTTCCTCGACGATGTCCGGAATTCCGCCGACCGCGCTGGCGATCACGGGGGCGCCGGCGGCCATCGCCTCGAGCAAGGCGACGGGCAGTCCCTCCTCGAGCGAGGGCAGCACGAACACCGACGCCGTGGCCAAGAGTGCCTGCCCCTCGGCGTGGGCCAGCCATCCGTTCGCTTCGAACCGGTCCGCTACCCCCAGCTCCTGAGCGAGCGCGATCGCTCCCTCCCGGTCCCCATCTCCTGCGGCGATGAGGCGAGCATCCGGAAACTCCGAGGCCACTTGGGCGAAGGCGCGCACGAGGGTCGGCGTGCCCTTCTGCTCGCCGTAGCGACCGAGAAAGACCACCGTTCCGGGCGTCGAGCTGCCGGCACTCTCCGGTACGGCGACGGGGTTGGGGACCACGACCGCGTCCCCACCCGAAATGTCGTCGAGCACCGTCTTCCAGGTCTGGGTGAGCGCGACCACTCGATGTGCGCCACCGAGACCCCAGCGAATCAATGCCTGTTCAGGTGGACTTGCGTCGCGGTAGTAGTCGGCGAACTCGCCGGCGTGCACATGCACGACCCGCGGCACACCGAACGCGGCCGTAAGCGCCATCGCGATGCTCTTGCGGCGGAACGATGCGTTGGCCGAGGTATTGATCCACACCGCGTCGGGCCGGTTGGTGACGAGCTGGATCAGGATTCGCAGGTAGCCGCCGAGTGCCGCCTTCAGCTTGTCGCTGCCCGAGCCGTCACGGTGGGTCGCCACATGGCGCAGCTCGTAGCGCCTGCTGAGGTCAGAGCCCAGCAGCGTGGAGAGCACCGACCAGACGCCCCCGGCGCTATTTGGCCCCGGGCCGACCACCAAGATCCGAGCTTTGCGCCTCATAGGGGAGTGATGGTGGTGTTGATCATCACGGGCAGCTCGCGATGGGCCGTTGCGATGAGGCAGGGCGCGGGCTCCCGCTGTTCCAGGCCTCGTGAGATCACACCCGCGGGAGGATGTTCCTCGTCATAGGCGCGCCGAATCGAATCGACGCCTTCGAGTCCGACGATCAGACGGGCGTGCTCGCCGATCCACACCCACTCATCTTCATCCAGGCGAAGCTCCCCCGGGGCGAAGTGCCACCTCAACTCGACGGCGTGACGACGAGGCGAGCCGCTGAGCGTGTCGACGACCTGAAGCGAGCCTTCGCGCATGATCACCCGACGCTCATGGCGCACCGGGGCGTAGGCGTCGTGATGGGCAACCGCCTCCACCGTGTCGTCATCAACACGCATGCCGGTGATGTGGCCTTCGGCATGAGTGCGCCACATGAATCGACCGGCCGGCGTCGCCTGTTCGCGCTGGTCGACCCGGAGTGTGGAGTGGGCTGCAGTGGAGCGACCGTAGTCACGCCAGCGCGCATCGCCGTAGTAGGTGAATGTGCCGCCATCCACGATCGCTTCCTCGCCCCGGTGGGACACACACAGCGAGAGCTGATCGGCGTGGGCGTGGGCATAGAGCGGCCCCAGGCCGAAGGGCCCCGCGCGCAACACCGCGCGAAGCTCACCGACGGAGCGATCGCGCAGAATCGCGTAGCCACCGTCCGGACTGAGGCTGCTGCTGGGCTGTGAGGTCGTGGCGTCGCGCGCCTTGGCCGCGGCCGGTCCGATGATCCAGGCGGTCTGCTCGTCGAGCCCGGACTCCCGGCGGTCGAGTTCGACATCGAAGAGCAGCTCAACGGTGCGGAGTCGTGACCAGATGCGCTCCGCGTAGGTCAGCTCCGATGCGAGGTCGAAACCAAGGGCGTCGTCCTGATCGCCGATGTTCGGCAGCGTGCCTCCATCACTGACGAGGCGACCCAAGAAGGTCCCCAGGGCGACGGTTGGCTGGGAGATGCTCGGTGGAACACGCTGGCCGCTCTTAGAGAGGGCGATCGCCGCCGCGAGCACCATGTCCAGCACGAAGCACTGGTAACCGGTAGCCTGCTCAGCGTTGACGCCATCGGCATGGACCTGCCGCTCGAGCTCGGTCGCCAGCCCGTCGATACCCGCATCGACGTACCGCGACGCCTCATGCACCTCGGGAAAGCACAGGCCTCCGACAACGAGACCCATCAGCTCGCCGAGTCGATGGTTGTTGGCTGAGGAGTAGAGCGAGGGGTGGCGCTCGAGTTGCTGCAGGTGGCTTGCCGCGGACTCGAGGATGCGTCCATGGAGATCTGCGGTCAGTCCCTCATATCCCTCGAGAAACGCGAGGGTCCACGACCAGCTGACGAGGCGAAGACCAAGCTCCAGACCGACTCGCCAGTGAATTCCGCGGCCGGCCGGATTCTGCAAAACGAACGAATCGATGCCGTCGCATGCGGCGGCGGCGTACTTCGTTTCACCGGTCAGGCGCCACGCCCGGGCGAGATGCACGAGATGCTGGTGACGTCCCAGCTCCCAGATCCACTTCGGATCCCGACCCGCCTCCCGGTGATCGATGCGACTCCAGTGCGCAACCGGCCAGTGGGACTCCGTCGCGGGGTCCAGGTGCCAGTCGGGTCGCGTTCCGATTTCGACCGAGGGGCCACCGAAGAACGCCACCTGCCCACTCGCCAGTGGCTCCGCCCGGACTCGGGCGGCCTCCACGATTCCCGGCAGCGTTCGGACAAATTCCACAGTTTCGTCATCGACGAGGCGTGGAGCGTTGGGGTGGCGAGCAGCTCCCTCGCGACCAGCGTCCACAGAGGGTCCATCGGGCGGCGAAACGCGCTCGCGCACCTGAGTGATGGCGCTGGCTCCGCGATGAAGAATCTCGCGGCCTGACATAGAGGAGGCTCTCGCCACGTACCAGCCGAGGCGGTGGCGAACAGACATTGGCGGCAGTATAGGAACGCCCGACTATTCGGCCGGTCAGTTCATTCAGCGCTACATTGGTCGCCGTTCGCTCGCCCGGCCCCCGCGCGTAGCGCCCTCTATACGTGGAAGATCTTCGTGGACATCTGGAGACGATCCTTCGCTGGAAGCGTCTCGTACTGGCCATCGCCGTTCTCGGCGCGGTCGCTGGAGTGCTGCTTGCGTTTACGGGCGGCGGCACCCAGTTCGAAGCCCAGTCGACGGTCGTCGTGGGCGCATCTTCGACCACGATTCAGCGGGCCCCGGAGCAGGACGCCGTGCTGGCTCGTGGCTACGCGGACATCATCAACGACTCGATCCAGGGCGCGATTCGGGACGGGGCGAACACGCCGAACGACACGGACATCAGCGCCCAGGCGGTTTCAGGAAGTCCTTTCGTGGTCATCACCGCGAGCGCCGGGAGTGAAGAAGAGGCGCTGACCGGGGTTCGTGAATTCACGGAGGCCTTGGTCGCGCAGGTGACCGAGACGAATGAGTCCCTGATCGATTCTCAGCTGGCACCGATTCGTCAGCGACTGAATCAGCTGAGCCGCCAGATCCGCATCGATCAAGGGCGCATCGACGCCGACGACGCGGGTACCGCGAACCTGAGTTCCGACGAGCGCAACCAGATCTCCTCACGCCTCGCCCGCCAGCGACCGGAGGCCGACGGCCTGACTGAGCAGGTCCGCGAGCTGTCCGGATCGCTCGGAAACCCGAACCTGATCACTGCGTTCCCGGCCTCTGACGAGACCGTTCAGAGCAACGATCGCCTGGTCGCCAACGGCGTGCTGGGTTTGGTCGGCGGGCTGCTGCTGGGTGCAGTGTTGGCACTCTTCCTCAACGCTCTCGAGCTCCGTCTCAGCACGCCCGGACAGGTTCGCCGCCGCCTGGGTCTTGAGACTCTTGCAATCGTTCCTTCGTCCGACCCGGCTCGACGGGTGGAGGCCTACCAGGCCCTGGCGAACAAGCTCGCGCTCACCGAGCAGTCCTGCCGTTCGATGGCCGTTACGAGCCCCGCCCGTGAGGACGGCAAGAGTGCGGTCGCTCGCAACGTGGCCCGGTATCGCGCTGAGCTCGGCGACCAGGTGGTCCTGATCGACGCGACCTTCGAAGGCCGCAGCAACGGCGCCTCGCCGGCCGGCGACGGTCTGGCCGAGCTGCTCAGCGACCAGTCGGGCGACGTCAAGCTCGGCGAGGTCTTGGTTGATTCGAACATCGCCAACCTCCGCCTTCTTCCCGCAGGCGCGATGCCCAAGGATCCCTACGCACTCTTTTCCGGTGACCGTATGAGCAAGGTGCTCGAGGAGGCGTCGTTGTTCGCCGACCTCGTGGTGATCAACGCGCCACCGGTGCTCGACTCGGCCGAGAGCCAAGTGATCTGCTCGCTGGCTGACGGCGCCCTGCTGGTCGTGGATGCGGGCTCTACGCGCACCGCTCGCGCGAGCGAGGCCCGGGACCAGCTGGATCGCGTGAACGCCGAAGTGCTCGGCGTGGTGCTGCGCGACGCGGCTCGTGGTGGCATGAGCCTTCGCCCCTAGCGGGCAACGAGAAGCTATGGCCACGACCACCGCACATGCCCGCCTGAGTGGCGAGCTACTGCGGGCACTCATGCCTGCCGCGCTGCTGGGGATTGGTGCCGTTGTCGCCATGGTCGTGCTGGTGCGCGTCAGTAGCGCGAGCTCCTCGCCTCTCGCCTCTGGCGGAGCCGTGCTGGCCCTTGGTCTTGGCGCGGCGATCTTCTGGGGCCTGCTGCGGAACACGACGGCGGGAGTACTCGTCTGGCTCGTGGTCGCGTTGTTCGCGGAGACCTACGCTCAGATCGGCATTCCCCTCGATCGACTGCTCTTCCTGGCGCTGTTCGGCGGCTGGCTGTTGGCGGTCATGAGCCGCGAGCGGCGCGCGCGCCTTGGTCTCATCGAAGGCTTAATGCTGCTCTACGTCGCCTTGATGGCGTTGTCCGCGTTCGCCGGCCACCAGTACGACGCCGCGGTGGTCTTCCCACCCGATGCCCTGCTTGCGACGAGCGCGGTGTTCCCGTTCGCCCTTTTCGTCATCGCGCGCAGCACGATGAACCAGGAACGCCACATGCGCGCCTTCCTCTGGGTGGTGATCGGCATCGGCTTCTACCTGGCCATGATCAACATCTTCCAGGAGGTCGGCCTCAACGCGCTGGTCTATCCCCAGAACATCTTGGACCCGTCCTTAGGCGTGAATCCTGAACGCGCGCGTGGCCCGCTGCTCAACTCGGCTGCCGATGGCGTGGTCTTGGTGATCGCGTTCGTCGCGGCGCTCTACATGGCCTCGCGCGATGAATTGCGCTGGCGCCGACTGGCGTTGATCGCGGCGATCCCGATGCCGATCGGCATCTTCTTGACCGAGACCCGCGCGGTTTGGCTCGCGGCGGGCATTGCCGTGATCGTCGCGATCATGTTCGCCCGCGGTTTCCGCGTCTGGTACGTCGCGATCGCGCTGGTCGGGGTGGCTTTCATCGGCGCGAACTGGCAGCAGTTCCTGAGCTCGGACCGCAGCTCGGGCGGAGTGACGTCGAGTTCGGAGATCGAGTCACGCCTCAACGACATCGCGACGCTCAACGCCGCGATCGCCGACAAGCCTCTGACCGGCTGGGGGATCTCCCGCTATCCCGAGGTCAATACCCATCGCCACGAGGCGTGGGGAGACGTCAGATGGGATGCCGGCTTCGGTTTCATCGCTCACAACACACCCTTGGTGGTCGCCGCCGAGATTGGCCTCGTGGCGCTTGGGGTGTGGCTCGCGATCCTCATCGCGATCATCGTGGCGACCGGACGCGCGTGGAGGCAGCTGCCCCGAAGCGGTTTAGCCTCGCGTGGCTTCATCCTCACCGTGTGGCTGGTGATGATGATCTGGTTCCTCAACTCGCTGGTGATCGACATGCGCGTATTCGGCGTGATCAACGCGATGGTCTTCACCTGGGCCGGTATCGCCGTTGGCTTGGTCGACCGAGCGGAAGAGGCAGCGGCACCGATAGAGGATCTCGCGGAACCCCCAGGGGTTTCGGCACCATAACGCTCAGGCGCCGGTTGGCGCCTTCCCCATCGCGGACCGCACGGACGTGATGGCGCCGCGAATCACCCCACGCTTCGTTGCCTCTGCGCCGACGACGAAAGCCGCTAGCCCGGCCGCCGTTAGCCCGCCGAGCATGAGTAGCGGAATGACGGGTCCCAGATTCACGCTGCCAACGTACGTCCACGTCTCGAAGCCATCCAGTGCGATCTGAGCAAGGCCGAACAACGCGATCCACTGCACGATGCCGCCAACCACGGCCGGGCGCACCTGACGCAGGAGTTCCCTCAGCGTCACGTCGACCACGGTCACGAGCGCCTGGGCGGCGGCCGTGACCGCGACGATGCCGACCGCGAGGCGGCTGAGAGCGACCGTGACCAGTCCGACCTGTCCAAAGATCCAGAGCGCACCCACCAACGCGATCAGCGTGCTCGCCTCGAGGAAGGCGTTGCGCGCCACCATGCCGGTGCGGCCCGAGGCCTTGAAGATCTCGCGGCTGAGTTCAGAGATCGAAAGTCCAAGTGTCCACAACACGAGGATCTGCAGTACGACGCCGGCCTCGCGCCAGCGCTCACCGAACAACGTCACCACCGCGGGCTCCCCGAGCCCGGCAAGGGTGATGCACGCCGGGATCGAGAACAGCGGAAGCAGCCCGACGACTTCCAGGAGAGCCTCGCGGAAGCGCTTCGCGTCCTTTCCGACTCGTGTCAGAGCCGGGAAGAGCACCTGCGCGGCGATGTAGGTGATGCCCGATAGCGGCAGCAGCGCCAGACGGAAGCCGACGTTGTAGAGGCCGACAGCCGTCGCGTTGACGTTGCGCCCGAGGGTGACCGGCTCAACCTGTTGGTCGATCACCTCCAGGATGTTCGCGCCGAGCAGCGGCCGGCCGTACCGGGCCATCCTGCGCCACATGCCGATGCTTGCCTTTCCGGCGAACACGTTCGGGCGGGCAATGACGATCGCTCCGATGGTGATCGTGGTGAACAGTGCGTACTGGCCCGCGACGAGCGACCATTCCTCGGCACCGAGTACCGCCAGCGTGATCACCACGGCGCCGTAGATGATCACCGAGAGCGGATCCACGACTCCGCGGCGCCACTTGAAATCCATCCGGCGCTGAATCAGCGCATCGGGGACGATGCTGAGTGACTGGATGAACAGCACGCCGGACAACACCATGGCGATGAGGCGAACTTCCTCTCGCCCGTAGAAATCGGCGAGTAGCGGCGCAAACGCGAAAAGCGCGGCGGCCGCTGCCAGACCGATCGCCGGAACCGCGATGGAAGCGGTCGCCACGGCGTCATCGAGCCGTTCTTGCTCGTGAACCAGAGCGGCTTTCAGTCCAGAGTCCGCGAAAATCTGCGCGCCGTAAATAATCACCATCACGACGGCCACGAGTCCGAAGATTTCGGGTGCAAGAAGCCGTGCTGTGACTATGGTGACGGCGAGGTTGAGGACCATCGAGACGATCCAGCCGATCGACCCCCACATGGCCGCCCGACCGGCTGTTCTACGGATTCCCACCTGCTGCTACGTTCCTGGCCGCTTATGAACGATTCCCACCGAACTCGTGTCCTCTTCGTCGTTCCCAACCTGGCGGTTGGCGGCGCGGAGCGCCATATCGCCAATGTCGTGCCACGGCTCGATCGCGAGCGATTCGAGGCCCGCGTTGTCTGTATCAAAGAGCCCGGGGCCCTCTTTGACCCTGTTCGTTCGGCCGGAATCGAGGCTATTTCGCTTGATTGCCCCGGCGGAAAGGCGATTCCTAAGGCTTTCTGGAAGCTCCGGCGAGAGATCAAACGCTTCCGGCCGGACGTCGTAATCACCAGAGGCTTCAATGCCGAGGCGATTGGTCGTGTCGCCACCGCAACCTCTACCAGCGCCACCAAGGTGGTCTGGAAGCGCAACTGCGGCGACCTCCATCGGTCCATCACGGAACGCGTCGTGGACCGGCTGCTCGATCGAATCACCGACCGCTACTTCGGCGTGGCGTACGGCCAGGTTCCCTACCTCATCAACGAGCTTGGCATCGCGGGCGACAAGATCCGGATCATTCGCAACGGCGTCGACCCCCAGGAATTCGTACCCCGCGATGGCGGTCCGCGAAACGCGGCTCTGGCCGCCGAGTTCGGCATCGGCCCGAACGAGCGGGTCGTTGGAATTCTCGCGGTGCTCCGTCCCGAGAAAGACCACGCCACCTTCCTGCGGGCGGCACGTGTGGTCTCCGAGCGGCTGCCCGACGCCCGCTTTCTGATCGTTGGTGACGGGCCATGCCGTGCTGAGCTCGAGCAGCTCAGCATCGAGCTTGGTCTCGGCGATCGCGCGATTTTTGCGGGGATGCGCGGTGACGTGGCCGACGTGCTGTCGCTCTGCGACGCCACGGTGCTCACCAGCTACACGGTTGAGTGCTGCCCGCACGCCCTGCTGGAGGCCATGGCGGCCGGCGTCCCTTCCGTGTGCACCGCTGTAGGCGGCGTGCCGGAGATGATCGAAGAGGGCTTCACTGGGCACCTCGTATCGCCGTTTGACCCGCATGGTCTGGCTGAGGGGATCGTTCGGGCGATCGATCCGATCGATCGCGCCCGGGAGATGGGGCGCGCGGCCAGGACGCGACTGGAGACCAACTTCAGCCTCGAGCGCTCCGTTCGAGAGGCGGAACGGGTCCTCCAGGAGGTCGCGCGGCAGCCTCGCGCGGCGAAGTTCTAGACCCATGCCCCGCCGCGACGACGGCCGCATCGGTGTTCTCCTGCTCATGGATTCGCTGCCGATCGGCGGTGCGGAGAGTCTGCTGTTGAGCGTTCTGTCGGGCCTTGACCGCGACCGCTTCGCGCCTGAGGTCTTGTGTCTGAGAGAGCCCGGAGACATGGCCCCGCGTTTCGTATCCGCGGGGGTCCCGGTCTTTGTCCTCGGCAGCCGGCGGGCCGAGCACCTGCTGACACCGTCCTCGTTGGTTCGCTGGTTTCGTAAGCGCCGCGTCGGCATCGTCATGCTCACCAGTCATGTCGCGGCCCACGCCTTTGGGCCGATCGCGGCGCGCGCGGCCGGGGTCGACGCGACGGTCGTGTCGGTTCACATGACCGGCGGGAAGCGCATTGGTCTTCCCACTCTGCCGTGGCATGCCATGCAGCAGATGCCCCTCATCGACGCCCTGGTGGCGGTCAGTCAACAACAGCTCGACTATCTCGTCGCGGAGGAGGGCTTCCGCTCCCGTCCTTGGCGCAAGACACGGACCGAGGTCATCTCGAACGGTGTGTCCATTCGTGAGGCTCCCGGTGCGACAGTGCGCTACGCCGCTCGTCAGACTCTGGGGCTTTCCCCAAATGATGAAGCCGCCGGCATCGTGGCGGCGTTGCGCACGGAGAAGGCTCACGAGGTCTTTCTGGAGGCCGGCGCGAAGATCATCGCCGCGCGTCCCGCCGCGAGGCTGGTGCTGATCGGTGAGGGCGAGCGCCGGGCGGATCTGGAGGCGCTCGCGGGGCGACTCGGCATCGCTGAGCGCACCATGTTCGCCGGGTATCGACCTGACGCCCGCGATCTGTTGCCGGCGTTGGATGTCACCTGTCTCACCTCGGTCCAGGAGACCTTTCCCATCGCTCCGCTCGAATCGCTCGAGGCGGGTGTGCCGGTGGTGATGACCGACTGCGGGGACATGGGGCGCTTCATCGACGAGGGCGTTACGGGACATCTCGTGCCCGTGGGGGATTCCACAGCACTCGCGGAACGGGTGTGCGAGCTTCTCGAAGACCCGGCC
>CAMYIK010000024.1 GCA_947258365.1 uncultured Thermoleophilia bacterium
TCCACGCGGCGCCGGGGATCCGGTTGGCGTACTCCTGGGCGATAGCCAACGGATGGTCGGGGTCGGTGTCATCTCGGCTGCCCACGACGAGGGTAGGGCAGGCGATCTTCTCCAGCCGTGACAGTCCGTCGAACGCCGTGGTACGCGTGATGCCCTTGAGTGCCGCGGCCTGGGCCTGGGGATCTTGGTGGCGTGACAAGCGCTGGCGGACGACTCTGAGGATTGTCTCCGGGTAGGCGCCGGGGAGATCAGGAACGCCATAGGCAGCGACGAAGCCGTCGACGCCGCCCTCGGCAAGGCCTTCTGCGAGCGAATCCCAGCGCGGCTGGTTGTCGCTTGCCGCGCCGCGGTGAGCCGGTCCGACCAAGACCAAGGCGCTTACGCGCTCGGGGTGCTCGAGAGCCAGGCCGGCCGCGGTGGCGGCGCCCATCGAATGGCCGCCGACGGGGAGCCTTTCGATACCGAAATGATCAAGGACAGCGATCGCGTCGGCGATCAGGTGCCCGTAGGAGTAGTCGCTCGAATCATGGGAGCCACCCGATGCGCCGTGGCCGCGTGCGTCGTAGGAGATCGTCCGATGGCCGGCGCGTTCGAGGATCTTGGAGCCGTGCAGCACGTACCGACGCGTAGCCGTAAGCCCGTGCAGCAGCAGAATCGGGTCGCCGTCACCGGCCGCTTCGCCGGCGAGTACGAACCCGTCGCGCTGCAGCTCGAACGGCGAGATCTGAACATCGGATGTAGCCACGACCCCCGAGGTTAGCGGCACGCACGCCGAGGGATCTGCTGTAGTTCGGACATGAGCGATTCGCTCTCTCAGGAGCGATCGACGGCTGAGGGGGCTCTCGGGCATCCGGTGCCCCACCTGCTTCCCGCGGGAGACGACCTCCCCATCCTCGCCGCGTCGATCGCCGGTGATCCTCCGCGCGCACGCGTTGCGTGGGTGGATCCAACGACTGGTGAGGTCGTGGCGCGAGTCGCCTGTCCTCCGGGTCGCCCGAGCCGCGGTCGTCCCGTAGTCGCCGCCTCGATTGAGATGGCGATCTCAGGTGCGCTCGAGGACCGAGTGCTCGTCGCGAGGGTCACCCCCGAGGCCGAAGCCGTCCGCGTCATCGTGGCCTCGGATGTGGAACCTGATCCCCAGCCCGCCGGACCCGAGGGTCTCGCTCTGGTGCGGCTTGCACCTGGAGTGATCGTCATGGCCGTCGATGCCCTTGACGCCCGAGGCGAACCGGTCGGGCGCTTGGCGCGCGCGGGAGTGGCTGAGCTGCGGTCAGACGGTGGAGCGGTGAGTGGGCGCCTCGGCGCGACACACGGGATGTCCGCCGGCTTCGGTGCCGGCGCATGGAAGGAGACGCTGGCGGAGGCGGCGTTCGAGGCGGGCTTTGCTCCTTTGCTTCCGGTGTGGGAGCCGTCAGGGTTCGTGCTCGGGCGGCCTCGAGTCGAGCCGGACGTCGCTTACCCCTCCGGCCCGCCGAGCATCGTGATGGCCTGGACGCACGCCAAGGGCTCTGAGCGGGTTCTGCTTCGCCAGACTTTGGCTCCGCTCGCGAGCCCCGCCGCCGCGACACAGTGGACACGCGAGGTCGATATCGCGGGGCACGTCGGTCACATCTCCGGACGGCGTCTCGGGATTCTCGTCTGGGAGCGTCCGGATATGGCATTCGGTATCCAGGTCCGGGGAATCAGTCGGCCGGAGGACATGGCGCTGCGCGTAGCGCGCTCGATCCCTCCCGCCTGATGACCCAGAGGTCATCGGTAGTCTGATCGCGATGCCTGTCGTGCGCGTGAAACCGGTCTCGACGTTGCGCGGCACTATCCGCGTGCCGCCGGACAAGTCCTTGACCCACCGGGCGCTGCTTTTTGCCGCCCTGTCGGACCGTACGGTGTCGATCGAGCGACCCCTGGACTCTGAGGACACCGGGGCCACGCTTGGCGTCATCCAGGCCAGTGGCGCCCGCGTTGAGGGGGAGCTCGGGGATCGGGTGGAGGTCACCGGCGTCGGCATTCGGGGGCTGAGGCCGCCGATGGCCGTCGACTGCATGAACTCCGGCACCTTGATGCGTCTGTTTGCGGGCATTCTCGTAGGCCAACCGGCCGAGAAGATCGTGCTGGACGGTGACGAATCTTTGCGCTCGCGACCCATGAACCGCATCGCCAAGCCACTGCGTGAGATGGGGGCCCAGGTCTGGTCAGCCCCGGGAGGCACCCCGCCCTTGGTGGTTACCGGCGGAGCGCCCCTACGCGGTACGACCTTCGAGCTGGAGGTCGCCAGCGCACAGATAAAGAGCTGTCTGCTCCTGGCCGGCCTTCACGCCGACGGCGAGACCTGGGTCAAAGAGCCCGCCGCATCCCGAGACCACACCGAGCGCATGCTCCGCGCTGCCGGTGTGCCGCTGATGGACGGGGACGCGGGCACCGGCGTCGCTGGTCCTGTGGAGAGCCTCTCCTTGCCGGACATCAGCATCCCTGGTGACTTCTCCTCGGCGGCACCACATCTGGTGGCCGCCGCGCTCGTCCCGGGGTCTCATGTGCATCTGGAGAGCGTGAATCTGAACCCCGCGAGGGCCGGATTGCTCGAGGTGCTCCGCCGCATGGGCGCCCAGATCACGGTCGAGAATCCGCGCGAGGTCGCCGGCGAACCCTGCGGGGATCTCGTCATCGAAGGCGGCGAGCTCGTCGGCACGGAGGTGGCTCCCGGGGAGGTGCCATCGATGATCGATGAGCTCCCCCTCGTCGCGCTGCTGGGTGCCCTGGCGCGTGGAGAAACCGAGGTCACCGGCGCGGAGGAGTTGCGGGTCAAAGAGACCGACCGCATCACGAAAGTGGTTGAGGCTCTCGGCGGTATCGGTGCGTCCATCACGGAGCGCCAGGACGGCTTTCGGGTCGTCGGTGGCCCACAGCTGCTGGGGGGAGACATTCACTCGGCGGGCGACCACCGCCTCGCCATGCTGGGTGCGGTTGCCGGACTTGTTGCCGATGCGGGCGTCAGGATTGACGGCTTTGAGGCTGTCGCGGTGTCCTACCCTGACTTTGTGGCGGACCTTGCGGCCATCGGCGGAGTGCCCGAGTGATCGTGGCCATCGATGGTCCGGCCGGTGCCGGCAAGAGTTCGGTGGCGCGAGCCGTCGCCAGGCGAATCGGTGCGGGCTATCTTGATACCGGCGCCATGTACCGCGCCTTGACCTGGCTCGCCCTCGATCGACGCGCAGACCTTGATGACGGCGCGGAGCTTGCCGCCCTCGCTCGCCGCTACCCAAGTCGCCTCAGCCCGGGAGAAGGCGGCGTGATCGTCCAGATCGCCGATACCGACGTCACCTCAGCGATACGTGAACCCGACGTGACCGCCGAGGTTTCACGGGTCTCCGCCCATGCCGCGGTAAGGGCGGCCGTGGTCGCCGTACAGCAGGAACTCATCGCTGAAGGCGATTGGGTCGCCGATGGCCGCGACGTGGGAACGGTCATCGCCCCCGGCGCCGAGGTAAAGGTCTTCATGACGGCGACAGTCGAGGAGCGGGCACGCCGTCGCGTGCGAGATCTCGAGCGTGTGGGGCAAGGGGTCGCTCACGACGAAATGGTGGCCGAAATCGAGCGCCGTGATGGCATCGACAGCGGCCGTGAGGCCTCGCCCATGCAGGTCGCCGACGGGGCTCTCGTGATCGATACCAGCGACCTGACCGAACAGCAGGTGGTCGAGGTCGTGGAACGCCTCGTGGCAGGGGCCCGTGGCTGAGGATCTGCCACGCATCGGGCCGGTGCGCTGGTGGGCGGCGTGCATCGTGCTTGGGATCCCGCTATGGCTGATTCGGCGCAACCGGATCGATGGCATCGAGCACGTCCCGTCAGAAGGTGCGGTACTGGTCGTGACCAACCACCTGTCCGACCGAGACCCGCCGATCGCCGGTATGGCGGTCTTTCCTCGTCGGCTGTTCTACTTCGCGAAGAAGGAGCTCTTCGCCAACCGATTCGTGGGATGGTTCTTTTCGGGAGTCGGGGCGTTCCCCGTGGAGCGCGGCGCCGCGGACCGGGATGCTTTCCGCGCAGCGCGAGGCATCCTGAAGAGGGGAGACGCGTTGCTCTTTTTCCCCGAGGGCACCCGCTCGCGTAATGGGCAGCTCGGCCCGCCGTTCCCCGGGGCGGGCAGCCTGGGCCTGGATCCTGAGGTGACCGTGCTGCCGATCGGTATCTGGGGAAGTCACAAGGGGATGCGATCCGCGCGAGCAGTGATCGGGCCGCCGATCTCCCTGGATGACATCGTCGAGGGGTCGCGGTCGGAGCGCTCCCGGCGGGCCGTCGAGCGCATCATGCATGCCATCGGCGAGCTCATCGTCGAGGCCGGCGGACCACCCCAGACGGGAAGTGCGCATGGGTGACGACAAGCGCTCGCCGGCCCCGGCGAGCACCATTGCGAAAGACGAGCCGGTAGTCGTCGTCGTCGGCTACCCGAACGTTGGCAAGTCCACCCTGTTCAACCGGCTCGTCGGCCGTCGTGAGGCAGTCGTCGACAGCGTTCCGGGCGTAACGCGAGATCGTCGCCAGGCTCAGGCGGAGTGGCTGGGTCGCACCTTCCAGCTGGTGGACACGGGTGGCATCGACGAATCCGACCCGACACCAATCGGCCGTCAGGTCGCGGCTCAGGCCGCGCAAGCGATCGACGCGGCAGACGTCATCCTGCTGATCGTCGATGCCGCGGCGGGGCTTGGTGCCGGAGATCACGAGTTGGTCGATCGACTTCGATCAGCGACTCGACCGGTGATCGTCGTTGCCAACAAGTGCGATGGACCGAAGCAGGAAGCTCAAGCCCACGAGCTGTGGTCGCTCGGCCTTGGAGAGGTCGCTCCCATTTCGGCCCAGCACGGCCGAGGGATCGGCGAGCTGCTCGAGCTGGTGGTCGCCGCGTTACCGCCGGATGAGCGCGGTGAACGGGTCGAGATCGGACACCGGCCGGCACTTTGCATCATCGGCCGGCCGAATGTCGGCAAGAGCTCGATCATGAACGCGCTACTGGGCGAGTCGAGGGTCCTTGTGCATGACAAGCCGGGCACGACCCGGGACCCGATCGACACGGTCATGGATTTCGAAGGGCAGGAGATCGTCCTCATCGATACCGCCGGCCTTCGCCGCCGGAGTCGGGTCTCCGAAGACGCTGAGCGCTACAGCCAGCAGAGGGCCCTTCGCGCGGCCGAGCGAAGCGATGTCGCCATCGTCGTCTGCGACGCGGTCGAGGGGGTCACCGACGGCGACTTGATCGCGGCATCGGCTGCGGCCTCAGCTCACTGCGCCACGCTGATCGTCATCAACAAATGGGATCTGGCACAGCCGGATCTCGACGACATCCGTGAGCGCATCGAGCGCAAGGTACGTCAGCGGCCCCGGGTCGAAGTCGCGTCCGCCGAGACCGGGGAGGGGCTGCACCGGCTGATCCCCGCGGCGTTACGGCTGTATGAACGCTCAGGCATCAAGCTGCCGACATCGCGACTCAATCGACTGTTGAGAGCCCTGGCCGATGAGCGGCCGGGCCCTCGGTCGGGCCGGCGTCAGTTGTCGCTTCGATACCTCAGCCAGACCGACACCTCGCCGCCGGCTCTGCGTCTTGTGGTCAACGATCCCGCCCTGATGACGCGCGACTACGGCTACTTCCTCGAGAACAGGATCCGGCGTGAGTTCGACTTGGATGGTGTTCCCATCATCCTGGATGTGAGAGGACGAGAGTGACCGCACTGGGCGCCTCGGCGGAGCGCGTCGCGGTCATCGGCGGCGGCTCGTGGGGCACGGCTTTCGCGGTGCTCGCACAAGCCGGCGGCGCGCAGGTGCGCCTGCTGGTCCGTAATCCTGCCCAAGTCGAGACGATGCGGCGTGAGCGCCGAAACGTTCGCTTCTTGCCGGAGCTCGAGCTGCCGTCAGCTCTTGAGGTGGTCGAGCTCAAGGACGGCGCCGCGCTCCGTGATGCCACGATCGTCGTGTGTGCCACGCCGAGTCGTTCCGCGGTTGAAATCTCAGAGATGGTTGCCGCGAATTCGGCCGGCCACGCTGGAGTACTGAACCTGGCCAAGGGTCTCGACCCGTCCACCGGCGGGCCGCTGTCCAACACCTGGAAGGCTGCGCTCGGTGACGATCTCGTCTTCTGCGCACTGACGGGCCCGAACCATGCGGAGGAGATCTCTCGCGGCTATCCGGCCGCATCGGTCGTTGGTGGAGACCCTGGCCTCGCGGAGCGCGTCCAGCGCTTGCTGAACGGGGAGCGCTACCGCGTGTACGTGAACCACGATTTGGTGGGGTTGGAGCTCTGTGCGGCCGCGAAAAACGTGATCGCCGTCGCTGCCGGGATGAGCGATGGTCTGGAGTTCGGCGACAACACCAAGGCCAGTCTCATGACGCGCGGCCTGGCGGAGATGACCCGCCTGGGAATGGCGGCGGGTGCGAAGGTGGAAACCTTCTTGGGTCTGGCGGGGATGGGTGATCTCGTGGCCACCTGCACGAGCCGCCACAGCCGCAACCGACGGGCGGGCGAGTTGCTCGCCACCGGTACGCCTCCCAGTGAGGTGGAGGCCGCCATCGGTCAGGTAGTCGAGGGGCTTGCGACTGTTGGGAGCCTGCTTGCCATGGCGAAGCGCTCAGGGGTGGAGCTGCCAATCACCGTCGAGGTCGACGCCGTCGTACATCACGGGCGCGCAGTGCGAGATTCCATGCGCTCACTCATGACCCGCTCTCCCGTGGCCGAATAGAGACGTAACGGGACGCGTAGGGCGTCTCGGGATTCCGCTGCTAATTTCTATGAGAGTCCCCATCCCGTCGGAGGTTCGATGTCGGTTCGGTCCCTGTTCGCTTCTCTCGCGATGCTCGTCATCGCGGTCTTCGCCATCGTCGCGACCGGCTGCGGAAGCTCCGCGAGCGCTGATTCGACGGGGGCTCCCGCCGAGGTGGCGAAGCTGATTCCCGCGTCCAGTCCTCTCTACGTCGAGCTCGACACCAACGTCGAGGACGTCCAATGGTCGCGCGCGTTGGCTCTCGCCAAGCGCTTTCCGGCGTACGACGACCTCGAGGCGGAGTTCAAGAAGGAACTCGCCGAAGCCAAGCTCGACTTCGAGACCGACATTCGCCCGCTTCTGGGCGGCCGTGCCGCTCTCGCCGCCGGCGAGGTCCAGGTCCCGGACAGTCTCGGTAGCTCCGACGCCGGCGATCTCCTCGACCAGACCGGCTTCTTGGCCGCCCTGCAGCTTGAGGACGGTAAGGACGCCGAGGTGCTCGAGCTCATCACCCGGGACGGCGACCTGACCAAGCGCGGCGATCGGAACGGCGTGGACTACTACGCCGACAACGGCGACACATTTGGCGCCGTGGCCGACGGATTCCTGGCGATCGCGGACTCCGAGGCGAATCTCTTCGCCGTGATGGATCGCATCGCCGGCTCCGGTGACGCCCTGAGCGACGTCGACAAGTTCAAGGACGCGCTGGACGGTCTGCCAGAGGGTGCGATCGCCCGGATGTATCTGGACATCGGGAGCCTCGCGCAGGACTCCATTTCCTCCGTCGATCAGGTCGATGACCTGGGCTTCGGTATCCAGGACCTCGAGAAGGCCGCCGTAGGTGCCGTTCTGCTGACCGAAGACAACGGCGTGCGCCTCAAGGGCTCGGTGATTGGGGCCAACTCCGGCCTCACCGACGCGGTGACGGAGTTCTCTCCGAAGCTCGCCGCGCAGCTTCCGGCCGATTCGGTCGCGTACCTCGGCTTCGCCGACCTCTCCAGTCAGATCGAGGCGCTGATCACGCAGCTCGAGTCCGCGGAAGGTGCCGACGTCGGTCCCCAGCTTTCACAGGCCGCCGGTCAGCTCGACGCCCTGCTGGGCGTCTCGGTCGATGACCTCAGCGCTCTGGCATCTGGCGAGCACGCTTTCGCCGTCACCAACGATGGCGGCAAGCTCGGTCTCGCCGGAATCCTCGAGGTCGAGGACGGCGCTCGCGCGACCGCGACTCTCGATGCGCTGCGCCAGGCGCTACCGGGGCTTGCCGGACTTGCCGGCGGCGGCGCGACTGTGCCGACGTTCACGCCCGCGTCCCTCGCCAACGGTGTCTCCGGTTGGGAGCTTCCGATCGATGAAGACTTCTCGCTGGTCTACGGCGTCGACGGAGACCAGGTCGTGCTCGGCAGCAGTACGGGAGCGGTCCGTGAGATCCAGTCTCCGGCGTCCACGCTGGCCTCGGACTCGGACTTCGTGACCGACACCACCGGCATCCCAGAGCAGGTCACGAGCCTTCTCTGGGTCGACCTGCAGGGTACGTTCGATCTCGCTGAAGCGCTCGGGGGAGACCTCAGCGCCGAGGATCGCGCGAGCCTCGATCAGATCGAGCCTCTGAAGTCTCTCGCGGCCTGGTCCACAGGTGGTTCCGAGCCGGGCTTCGAGATGTTCGCGCGCATCGAGTAGCACCTAGAGACGGTCAGGGCTGAGAAGCCCGTCGAGTCCCGCGGCGTCGGTGCTAGGCTCCGGCGCCGCTCAGGATCCGACGACGAAATAGGACGATGCCCGACTTTCTCTTTACCTCCGAATCAGTCACCGAAGGCCATCCCGACAAGATGGCCGATCAGATCTCGGACGGAGTGCTCGATGCGGTCCTGGAGCAGGACTCAGCCGGGCGTGTGGCGTGCGAGACCCTGATCACGACAGGTCAGGTCATGGTCGCGGGGGAGATCTCGACGACCGCCGAGCTCGATGTGCCCGCCATCGTCCGTCGGACCATCACCGATATCGGGTACGACCACAGCGACAAGGGCTTCGACTCGGGGACGTGCGGCGTCTGTGTCGCAATCGACAAGCAGAGCCCCGACATCGCCCAGGGCGTCAACGCGGCGTTCGAGCAGCGGGAACAGGGCCAGCAGGATCCGTACGACCTTCAGGGCGCAGGCGACCAGGGTTTGATGTTCGGCTACGCCAGCGACGAGACCCCACAGTTGATGCCGCTACCGATCATGTTGGCCCACCGGTTGGCCGAGCGCTTGGCGGCAGAGCGTCGCAACGGCAAAAGCCATCTACGGCCGGACGGCAAGACCCAGGTGACGATCCGGTACGAGGATGGAGAGCCCAAGGAGGTCACGTCGCTCGTGCTGTCCACCCAGCACGCTCCCAGCGTGGATCAGGGCAGCCTTCGCGATGAGATGGTCGCTGATGTGCTCCGTCCGGTGCTGGAGGACTACGACCGCTGGCACGATGGCATCGACGTCTATGTGAATCCCACCGGGCGTTTTGAGATCGGCGGGCCCATGGGTGACGCCGGCCTGACAGGCCGCAAGATCATCGTCGACACCTACGGCGGAATGGCTCGCCACGGCGGGGGAGCCTTCAGCGGTAAGGACCCCTCGAAGGTCGACCGTTCGGCCGCCTACGCCGCACGTTGGGTCGCCAAGAACGTCGTCGCCGCGGGCTTTGCCCGACGGTGTGAGGTTCAGCTGGCATACGCCATCGGTGTGGCTCGCCCGGTGTCCTTGATGGTTCAGACCTTCGGTACCGAGAGCCGCTCACCTGAGCAGATCGCCGCGTGGATCGATGAGAACTTCGATCTGCGTCCAGGCGCGATCTTGGAAGGGCTCGACCTGCGGCGTCCGATCTATCAGCGCACCGCCGCCTACGGGCACTTCGGCCGCGAGGAGCCGGAGTTCACCTGGGAGAACACGGACATAGGCCGCGCCGCGGCAAGCTGAACTTCTTCCTGACCCGCGACTGAGCGGGGGTGCGCGCGCCGCCCAGGTGCGCGTGCTGGTCGAAACGCGCTCGCTGGATGGCGTGCTCGACTACGCGGTCCCGGACGACCTCGATGAGCAGGCCGCTCCCGGGGCTCTCGTGGCCTGCCCGCTCGGTGGCCGCAGGGTGCTCGGGATCATCGTGTCCCGCGAGCCGGCGACGCACACGGGGCGCCTTGCTCGCCTACTTGGCGTGGTGGACATCCCGCCAGTCCCGGACGATCTCCTGCAGCTGGTGCTCTGGGTGGCGAGCTACTACCGCGCGCCCGTTGCCTCCTGTTTGCGGCTGGCCCTGCCTCCCGGTGCGGAAGCGGCGTTGCGCCAGCGTGGTGATGGCACCTGGGAGCTCCGTGCGCCATCAGAGGGGCGCAGTCGGTTGGTCGCACGCGCCGGTGCTCAGGAGCCCGCCACCGATCGCCAGCGCGACGTTCTCGCCTCGCTTACCGAGGCAGGCGGTGCGATGGCCGCGGCGGAGCTCTGCCGACGCGCGGGCACCACGATGCAGACGCTGAGGCGCATGGGTGACGCCGGCTCGCTGGTGCTTACCGAGGAGCGCTCCCAGGCAAGCGGCCTCGATTGGTTCCCAGACGCATCCGCTACCGCCGAGACGGGCGCGCTGCAGTTGGTGCCGGAACAGGCGGAGGCCATCCGCCGCGTCACCGCCGCGATAGATGCCGGCGAGGCGCTGCTGCTGCACGGCGTTACCGGCTCAGGAAAGACCGAGGTCTATCTCCAGGCAATCGCGGCCGCGCGAAAAAAGGGCCTTGCCAGCGTTCTGCTGGTTCCCGAGATCGGACTTACCCCGCAGACCCTGAAACGAGTTAAGGAACGACTCGGTGAGGGCGTCTCCGTGTGGCACTCCGGTTTGACCGCCACCGAGCGGGTGGCTGAGTACCGGCGAATCCGAAGCGGCGAGGCCGACGTCGTCGTCGGCGCTCGGAGCGCGGTGTTCGCGCCGGTGCCGGCGCTTGGGCTCGTTCTGGTGGATGAGGAACACGACGGCTCGTACAAACAGGACTCCTCGCCTCGCTACGACGCACGCCGCGTGGCGTACGAGCGCGGCAGGCTGGCCGGCGCCGCGGTGATCTATGGCAGCGCCACCCCTCGGGTGGAGACCTGGCACGCGCTGGAGCGCGTCGCCCTGCCCAATCGCGCCGACGGTTCACGGCTGCCCCGAGTGGAGGTGATCGACATGCGTACCCAGCGCCCGGGCGCTCTGTCGAGGCCGCTCGAGCGAGCGCTTCAGGAGGCGGGGGACAGGGGTGAAAAGGCAATCGTGCTGCTCAACCGCCGCGGATTCGCGCTCATGGCGTTCTGTCGGTCGTGCGGCTGGATTGCCCGCTGTCCGCAATGCGATGTCGCCCTCGTCCACCATCGTGAGAGCGATCGACTGGTCTGCCATCACTGCGGGCACGACGAGTCGCCGCGGGCGGTGTGCCCGAGCTGCCGCGCAGCCGACATCGCCCGCCAGGGCGTGGGGACGGAGTCACTTGAGGAGGCTGTCGCCGCGGCAACGCCTCGAAGCCGACTGATCCGGATGGACGCGACCACGACGAGTGGCCGAGGGGCTGTGGGGCGACTCCTCGACGACTTTGCCCGCCCTGGTCCCGCGGTGCTCATCGGCACACAGATGGTCGCCAAGGGGCACGATCTGCCGGATGTCACGGTTGCCGGGGTAGTGGGCGCGGACGCCGGGCTACAGCGGCCTGACTTCCGGTCCGAGGAGCGCACCTTCTCGTTGATCGTCCAACTCGCTGGACGTGCGGGCAGGCGCGGAGAGCCCGCCCGAGTAATCGTCCAGGCCTACGAGCCTGAGGAGCGCGTGGTGCGTCTTGCCGCGGGGCATGGTGTGGCGGACTTCCTCGGCGGCGAGCTGGAGCGCCGTCATGCGCGCGGCTACCCGCCCTTTTCCCATCTGGTGCGCATGTTGGTCGAGGGAGAGGATCGCCAGGGGGTGATCGAGGTTTCCGCGGCGATTGGAGAGCGGGTGCGACACGACCATCCTGAGCTGTCGATCCTCGGTCCCGCTCCGCTCCATCGCCTGCGCGGGCGCACTCGGCGATCGCTACTGGCTCGCGCCGGCCACGCGAGCGTTGCGGCCGACGCCCTGGAGGCCGCCGCCACGAACGTGGTGGCCAAGGCCGACCGCAGTCGGTTTCGCATCGTGATCGACGTGGATCCTCAGGACACTTAGTACTCCGCGGTTCGCGCGGAGTGTCCGCTACGATGCCGCCGGCTTCGCACCAGGAGGACAGACCCACATGCCAGTCCCTCGACTATTCGAGGTCTCCCCAGATCCGCGTGAGGCGTGGATCCACGTCATCGCCACGATCCTCTCTTCGGGGACCGACCGTACGACCGCCGCGTTCCTTGCCGACCTCGTCGGAGAGGAACTCGCCGACGCAGGATCCGCGACGGTTTCTGAGTTCCGCCCGCTCAAGGAGTCCGGGATCGTTGCCGACGCGACGCTCCGCGCCCGTGACGGCGCGTGGACCGTCGGGCTCTACGGCAGCTTGTCGTTCGATGTCGACCACACCGCGGAGCTGACCGCCTTCTACGATGCGCTCGCCGCGACGGCGGATCGCTGCATCGTGGTCGCGATCACCCCCGACCGGCGCGCTCCCGCATCCGTGGAAGCCACCGCCGGTGGTCGCGAGATCGTTCACCGCAGCTGGCAGCGGATTCGCGACTGGATCGAGGAGCGTCCGGAGCGCGGTGCCGCAGAAGGCACCGACCTGATGCTGCTTCGCGAGGCGGATTACTACCTCAAGGGCAGGGTCGCGGATCTCTACCGCTTGGAGGAGGCGGCGATGCCGGCCATCCCGCAGGAGCTTCGCCCGACCTTGGCCGCCGCGTACTTCGAGTTGAGCGCGCTGGCGCCTTCACCGCGTATCGAGGTCTCCGACGAAGAGGTCGCGATCTGCTTCCCGCGTACCGGCGACCCGACCATGGTCCTTGCCTTGCGCGATCAGAAGCTGCATGTCCGTTTGCACGGCGGAGAAGCCGCTCCCGGTTTCACCACAGAGGGAGACACGGCGACCATGGTTGCGGGCAGCGACGAGGACTACCTCGCGGCGCGCTCATGGATCAAAGGTCAGGCCCGGGAACTGCTGCCCCCGAGGCGCTAACTCCGGCGCCTTAACGCCGAAACTCCTAAACCGTCCGATCTCGGCTCCCGCAGCCGAGAATTCGGTGTTGCACGCGACTAAAGAGTAGGCACTCCTGTGTCTAAAGTGCCGCTATGCCCGTCTCCCGTGTTCTCGCCTGGGTAGCTCTTCCTGCTGCCGCCTTGACCCTCGGCGTCGGAGCCGCAGTCGCGGCACCGGCCGACAACGCCGATCTGCTCCGCATCCGCGGTGGCGAGGTCGCTGCCAATGGCAGCCATCCTTACGCGGCTCTGCTGGAGATACGTGATGGCACCCGACTCATCGGGCACTGCTCGGGCGCCCTGGTCGGCTCTCGGTGGATCGCTACCGCCGCGCATTGTGTGACCGACATCGGTCGCGCCGGGTCACCCGCATGGCCGAACCTCCGTGTTACCGCAACCATCGGCACGGTGAATCGAGACGACGCGATTCCGGCCGCCAGTCAGGTGGCCGGAATCGCCGCCGTCGTGCATCCGAGTTTTGACCTGATGGGAAGCGGCCTGGGCAATGACCTCGCCCTCGTGCGGCTTGACACCCCGGTTCGTGCGAACGCGCTGCCGCTGTTCGCTCCCGGCGACCCGGCGTCGATCATTTCCGCCGGCACATCGGCGACGACGATTGGCTGGGGTCTTGAGGGGCCGGATGATGTCGGACTCTCGAACCAGCTTCGGGAGGCAACGCTGCCGATTCTCGGCGACACCGCCTGTGGCGAGGCCGACCCGTTCAATGCTTTCGACGGCCCGTCCATGGTCTGCGCCGGCTTCCTACCCCCGGCGGCCGACCTTGCCGGCACGTGTCAGGGCGACAGTGGTGGGCCATTGATCGTGAACACTACCTCGGGCGAGCCGCGCTTGCTCGGCGTGACCAGCTGGGGTTTTGACGCCACGTGTGCCACGGGTCCAGATGTCTTCACCGAGGTGCCCGCGGTCTCCGGCCCCGTTCTCGCGGCGGCGGCGGCCGACACCGTCGCACCGCTTTCGGCACCCTCGATGCAGGCTCGGGCGATTTCATTCCGACCCGATTCGGCCAACGTCACCCTGACCGCCGACGCCGGTGAGCTCGCTACGCGGTACATCGTCGACTACACGGGCGCCGGGGCCTCCACGCGTCGAGTGACTGGATCGCTCGGTGCCGGTGGGCAGACGCGCAAGGTGATTCGCCTTCGCGCGCTGACCAGCGCCACGACCTACGACGTGCGCGTGACATTGTCGAACGCGCTTGGAAGCACCTCGGCCGACCTGGCCGTCACGACCCGGTAGGCCGAAGTAGCCGGGGGGATGCTAGTTTTCCCCGCCGTGGCCAGCCGATCTCTAGAAGACCCCGTTCTCGAGCAGCGACGCCTGACGGCGCTCGCGCAGATCCGTCAGCTCGGCGACCCCGTCCTACGGTTGTCAGCCGCGGAGGTCACGGAGTTCGATCGCGGTCTTTCCGAGGACATCGAGGTGATGACGCGCATCATGATCGACGGCCGCGGAGTGGGGCTGGCGGCGCCTCAGATTGGGCGCTCACGCCGGCTGATCGTGATCAGGCCTGAAGAGGATGGTCCGGTGACCGCCCTCTGCAACCCCGAGGTGATCGCCTCCAGCGACGATGAGGACGTCGTCAGCGAAGGCTGTTTGTCCTTGGGCGAGGTCACGATGGACGTCACGAGGCCGACGAAGGTGACCGTCGCCGCCGTCGATCCCAAGGGCAATCCGGTGGAGATGGAGCTCGATGGTTTCGATGCTCGCGTCATCCAGCACGAAATCGATCACCTGAACGGTGTGCTGATCATCGACAAGGCCACCGATCCCGAGCAGCGCAGAGCCGCCATGCGCGAGCTGCGAACAGGCGAAGCCGCGGCTTAGGCTCTTAGGCAGTCGGCGGAGCCGACTCACCGGGCGAAACGACGCCCGACTCATACGCGAAGACGACCGCGGCCCCACCGTGATCAGGAACACGGTGACCGGGTAGAGGCGGCGCGCGATCAGGGCCAGCGTGCCGATGAGCGTTCCCGCGGTGAAGAGCGCCACACTGATGAGGTCTGGGGCCGGGATACCGGCCTCGAGTACTTCGGCGTCGCCAACGCCGAAGGCGAAGGCTCCGAAGTCCAAGATCAGTAGGAGCACGACGACGGTCAGGTCGGTGGTGAAAGGCCGAATACGTCCGCGGCCAGGCTGTGCCTTCAGCCGATGCCAAGGATCGGTTATCCGGCCACGCGTCGCCATCAGCGCGCGAGTACCCCGCGCCGCCGCCGCGGCTGTCGTCGCGCCGGATGGCGGCGCATCGCCCGTACGGACGATCTGTCGGCCTCTAGGCGGCCGTGAAGCGCACGATGGAGTCGCCCGTAACGGCGTAGAGACCGCCGCCGTTGTCGACTCCAAACGAGGTGAGGTTGCCTAACGGTCCGCCGATTTCATCAGTGATCTCGACCGGCTGACCGGGCTCTTCATCAGCGCCGAGCGTCCAAACTCGGCCTGAGCAGAAGTCGCCGTAGACGTATCGACCTTCGAGGTTCGGAATCGTCGACCCGCGATAGACATGGCCGCCGGTAACCGAACATCCGCCCTCGCGGCCATATTGGGCGACGGGAGGAACGGCCGGCCCGCCGGTCACGTCCCGCTCTTGAGGATCGAACGGGGAATCACCCTCGAAACGGTTCCAGCCGAAGTTCGAGCCAGCGCCTTCCGCTGTTGCGACGACCCGGTCGATCTCCTCGAACTTGTCCTGGCCGACGTCGCCGATCCAGATCCGCCCCGTTTGTTCATCGAAGCTGAACCGCCATGGGTTCCGGAGCCCGAAGGCCCAGATCTCGGGACGGGCATCGGCTTGGTTCACGAACGGATTGTCCAGCGGGATGCCATAGGGCAGGCTGCCGGAGCCGCGATTATCGACATCGATCCGCAAGATCGATCCGAGCAGGGTGTCGAGGCGCTGTCCGTGGTCTTCGGGGTCGCCTCCGCTGCCGCCATCACCGAGGCCGATGTAGAGCATCTCGTCTTGGCCGAACGCGAGGTGCCCGCCGTTGTGATTCGCGAACGGCTGCTCGACCGCGAGGAGTTCTCGTGCGCTGGCGGGATCCACGGTGTCGCCGACTGCCGCGTACTCCACGACACGGGTCGTGCCGCTCGAATCGGTGTGGTTGACGTACAGAAGCCCGTTCGACTCGTGCCGTGGGTGAAAGGCAAGGCCGAGGAGACCGCGCTCACCGTCAGCCTCGGTGAGGTCGCTGATATCGAGGAACGGATCCGCCTCGATTTCCCCGCCGCTGACAATCCGGACCAATCCGCCTTGCTCCACGACGTAGAGCCGGGGATCGCCGGGACGTCCGGTCGCCAGCAGCGCCCCGCTCAAGCCCGACACCACCGGGGTCGTGCTGATTCCCGACACCGACACCGGCTTCTCGGTTGCCTCGGTCGCCACGCTGCTGTTCGCCCCAGGCTCGTCGCTGGAGCATCCCGCGACCAGCGCGGCGGCGATTATGAGGCAGAGCGCGAGCGACTTGGGGCGTAAGTGGTGGTGCGGCACCGCGACATCCTGACACGCGTTGGTAGCCTCACCGACCATGCGCGTCGCTTTCGCCGGCAGTCCCGAGCCGGCCGTGCCGGTACTCGATGCCCTGCACGCCTCACATCACGAAGTCGTCCTCGTCGTCAGCCAGCCCGATCGGCGGCGCGGTCGACGCGGTACGCCGACCCCGACTCCTGTGGCCGCGCGCGCTGAGCAACTCGACATTCCGACGATTCGGCCGAAGTCGATCAACGGTGATGACGCACTCGAGCGTCTGCGTCAGGCGGACGTGGGCGCACTTTGTGTCGCCGCCTTCGGACAGCTTCTGCGTGATGAGGTACTCGGTGGCTGGCCATGCATCAACGTCCACTTCTCACTGTTGCCCGCCTATCGCGGGGCGGCTCCGGTCGAGCGCGCGATCATGGATGGCCTGGACGTCAGCGGCGTGACGATCATGCAGATGGACGCCGGGCTCGACACCGGTCCGATGATCTCCTCATCCGAGGTGCCGATCGGCCCCGAGGATGACGCGGGGGACATGTTGATGCGTATGGCGGTCGTTGGGGGCGAGCTTCTTGTCGGTGCACTCGATGAGCTGGAGGCAGGACGCTTCGCGCCAACGCCACAGCCCGAAGATGGGATGTCGTTGGCGCCGAAAATCACTGATGAGGATCGACCGCTGGACCTAAGCCGACCGGCGTCCGAGCTGGCCGCGCATGTGCGCGGTTTGAGCCCTCACATCGGGGTGCAGCTCACGATCGACGGCGAGTCCTTCAAGATCTGGAAGGCACGCGAGGTCACCGACCCCGCCAGCGGCCTCGAGGCTCGAGAGGGGCGCTTGCTGGTCGCTTGTGGAGAGGGCACGCTCGAGTTGCTCGAGCTGCAGCCTCCGAACAAGGCGCGAATGGCGGCTGAGGACTTTCTCCGCGGTTGGCGCGGACTCCTGGAGCTGACGGCGCCATGAGCACCTCACCACCTCCAAAATCCGGCGCGATCGCTCCGGAGCGCATGGTGGCGCTCAAGGTTCTGCGGCGGACGACCGAGGGCGCCTTCGCCGACCGAGCGCTCTCCGCCGAGGCTCGGAAGGCCGGGCTGGAAAGCGCTCAGCGATCGGCCGCGATGCGCCTCAGCTTCGGCGTTGTCCAGAGACGGCGCACTCTCGATTGGCTGATCGATCAGGCTGTTGATCGCACCGGCAAGATCGAGCCCCGCATTCGCGAGGTGCTGAGGCTCGGTACCTACGAGCTCATTTTCAGCGATGGCGTACCCGAGCACGCCGCGGTCGATCAAGCCGTAAGGGCCGCGAAATCGCTGCCTGGATCAAGCGCACGACGCTCAGGCCGGGGCGGTTTGGTGAACGCGGTCATGCGCCGCATCGCGCGAGACGGCGCAGGCTGGCTCGAAGACTGCGTGGATCCCGCGGTGCGCCACTCGATGCCCGATTGGATCGCCGAGCGAATGGTCCGAGACTTCGGCGACTCGGCCGGCTCACTGATGGCCGCCATGAACGAGCCGGCACAGACCTCAATCCGCTGGAATTCGCTGAAGGGTCCGAGAGAGGCTGTGGAGCGGGAGTTACCGGCTGGTGCGCACCCGGGCCTGATCGCACCGGAGTCCTACGTCATCGACGGCCCCTTCGATCTCGAGGCCTCACCCCTTTGGGAGCAAGGTCTGGCGATGGGCCAGAGCCAGGCCTCGATGTTGCCGGCGCGGATCCTCGATCCCCAACCCGGCGAACGGATCCTGGACCTCTGTAGCGCTCCAGGAGGGAAGGCAACTCAGCTCGCTGCGCTGTCGAACAATGGTGCGACGATCGTCGCCGTGGAGCTTCACCAGAGCCGCGCACGCGGTCTTGAAGCGCTTGCGGAGCGCATGGGCGCCAAGCTGGAGGTTGTCGTTGGGGACGCCACCGAGGTAGCTCTCGACGGCCCGTTTAACGCGGTGCTGCTCGATCCCCCATGTACCGGCACCGGGGTGCTCTCGGCGCGCCCTGACGCGCGGTGGCGACGGCGGGAGGAGGCACTTGCGCCTCTCACCGAGCTGCAGGGCCAGCTACTGTCGCGCGCCCTCGAGCTCGCTCCGGGCGGCAGAGTGGTCTATTCGACCTGCAGTGTTCTCGCAGAAGAGAACGAGGGGATCGTCCAGGCATCCGGGGCGGCTGTGGAGCAGATTCCAGGGTTTCCCGAGTTCGCGCATCCCCGTCTCAGCGGAGCGCTGCAAACCCGCCCGGACAGAGATGCGACGGACGGTTTCTTCATCGCTCAAGTCCGCGGGTAGTCCTCTAGGCGTGTGCCAGGAAAGGCGGGTGGCTATGCCGTCGGCCGCCGCCATCGCCGTTGGGGCGTTCATCGTTGTTGCCGTCTTCGCCCTTGGTGTCGCTTCCGCCGTAACCGATTTGGGTGGGGATGATCGGCGTGCGGTGCAGCAGCTGTCGCCACGGGACGCCACCAACACGAACATCGGCCCTCGGCGGGGGCTTGATGCCCTGCCCCCGCCGGGCGCGCCGCCTCCCCGTCCAAGGCCGGCTCCCGCGGCGGCCGAAACCACTCAGGCTATTCGCGACGTTTCAGTTCGGAGCCCTACCGGCCAAGGGAAGGAAGGTCGTGGTCATCTGGTACGCGCCGGGATCGAAACGCCCCTACGTTCGGGACAAGCAGGCCCGCCGGTCAAAAGTCGTCTCATGGCTCTCCGTTGCCCAAGCGCCACGCGTGCGTGGACGGTGGCGTGCGGATCTTCGCGTCAAGGGTCGGCTTGTCGGTCGCACACGAATCCTCGTGCGCTGAGCATCTCGTTAGCCTCAGGTCTCGTCCGCGTCGCCCTGCGACACTGCGACGGGTCAGGCGTTCCGCTGGCCTCAGGAGCCCGATCCGACCGCTAGATTGCGCGCCGTGCGCGTACTAGGTGAACACGAGGTGCTGCCGTCGGTGATGTCCGCCGACCCCATGCGGGTCGGTGAGCAGGTCGACGGACTCATGGACGCAGGTGCACGGAGCTTCCACGTCGACGTCATGGACGCTCACTTCGTCCCCAACCTCACGTTGGGCAGCGACTTCGCCGCAGCCCTCGCGACCCGAGTGCACGCCCTGGAGGGCGCTGTTGACGTCCACCTGATGGTCGAGCGCCCGGCCACGATGGTTGCGGCTTTTGCCGCAGCGGCCGACGCGATCAGCATTCACCTTGAGGCGGATCCGCATCCGCACCGGCTGCTCGGGCTCATTCGGGAGCTCGGTTGCGCGGCGGGACTCGCGGTCAATCCCGGCACCCCGATCGGTGCCATCGCGCCGCTCGCTGACATGCTCGACTTCGTCAATCTTCTGGCCGTGAACCCGGGCTTCTCCGGTCAGAGCTTCATCCCGACCGCACCTGAGCGCGTCGCCGAGGCGCGCGCGCTGCTGCCGGATCGCGCGATGATCCAGGTCGACGGCGGAATGGACGCCGAAACGATGCCTGCCGTGCGTGATGCCGGGGCGGACCTCTTCGTCGCCGGGTCGGCCGTCTTTCATGCAGCAGACCCCGTCGAGTCCTACCGCGAACTCGCGGCGCTCGCCCGGGAGTGACCTCGAAGCCGACTCCCGGCGAGTCGCAGCTACTGGCACGCGCGCGCCAGCTGGCGCTCAAGGCCGAAGGCCACGTCAGTCCGAACCCACTGGTTGGCGCTGTGATCGTGCGAGATGGACAGGTGGTCGGGGAGGGGTGGCATGCCGGGCCGGGCCAGGCGCATGCGGAGGTTGCCGCCTTGGCAGGCGTCGCGGATGCGGGCGGTGCCACCGTTGTCTGCACCTTGGAGCCGTGCTCCCACCACGGCAGGACCCCACCGTGTAGCGCGGTTCTCCTGGAGGCGGGAGTCGGCCGAGTCGTCATCGGAACGCTCGATCCCTTGGAGCGCGGCCGAGCACAGGGCGTGGAGGTGCTGCGCCAGGCCGGTGTGGAGGTCGCTGTCGCCGATGGAGACGACGAGCGCGCCTGCCGCGAGCTGAATTCGGCATTCATTACCTGGGCGCTGACCCGCCGCCCAGAGGTGACGTTGAAGCTCGCTACGAGCCTCGATGGCAAGATC
>CAMYIK010000025.1 GCA_947258365.1 uncultured Thermoleophilia bacterium
CCCGTGCGTCGTATCGCCGCCTCGACGGGAGCCCGCATCTCGGGCCAGAGGGCCTCGCATGCGCTTTGGACCTTCGGAGCCAGGGCACGACCACTGCTCTGTGTGGAGGCGACCTCGACGGCCAGCTGTGATGCGTGAGCTGCGACCAAGATGCGCGGGATGTCTACGCCCTCGACCTGCAACACGCGTAGCAGGGCGTCCTCGGGCGTCATGATCCCTCCACTACCACGTGCTCCAGCCGCCCGAGGCTGTCGACCTCGACCCGAACGCGATCGCCAGGCTCCAAGTATCGCGGCGGAGTGAAGCCGGCTCCGACACCCGCTGGCGTGCCGGTTGCGATGACGTCACCGGTTCGAAGGGTGAATTGGCGTGAGCACCACGAGATGAGCTGAAACACCGAGAAGACCATGTCACTGGTGTGGCCGTCTTGGCGCAACTCGTCGTTGACCCAGGTGCGAATGGTGAGCTCCTGCGGGTCGGGCACTTCATCCGCCGTCGTGATCCAGGGGCCGAAGGGCGCGAACCCATCTCCTCCCTTGCCGCGAATCCAGCGCGGCTCGTCCCGCTGCCGGTCTCGGGCGGAGACGTCGTTCATCACGGCGTACCCGAATACATGGCTCGCGGCCTCCTCAACGCTGACATCGCGGGCCGGCGCACCGATGATGACGGCGAGTTCGCCCTCGTAGTCGAGCTCGCTCGTATACGCCGGTCGCGTGATGCTTCCCGTGGGAGGCGCGGCCGCCCCCGCGAGTTTCGCAAAGACCATCGGCTCCGATGGTGGCTCACGACCCGTCTCCGCGGCATGAGCGCGGTAGTTGAGACCAATGCCGTGAATGCTGCGTGGCTCGTGGGGCTGGATCAGCTCGATCTGATCGAGAGCGAGAGCCTCGGCCGCTTCGTCCACAAACAGTGGCTGGCCGCCGAGAATCGTCGCCACGCTCGGATTGGCGAGAGGAACGACGCTGCCGTCTTCGACCACCCCCGCGCGTGGGCCCGCCGGCGTCATGTAGGTGCAAAGACGCACGCGGGCGAGTCTAGCCAGGGCACCCCTCGCGCGACCGTCGAACCACGAGGAAAGTCTTAGTAGAAAACCACGCCTTACACTAATTCTGATTAGTGTAAGGTCGTTTGCGAGGGCAACCCTATGACCATGACCACGCACGCCGATCGAACCACCGACTCACACCGCTCCTGGCTGGTGCGGCCCCTGATCTGGATCGTCGACGTCACTCACCTGACACCCAACGCATTGACGGTGATGGGATTTCTGGGCGTCGTCGCCTCGGCAACCCTGATCGTTGCTGAGCTGTGGTGGGCGGCATTCTTCGTCTATCTCGGTGCCGCGCTGATCGACTCGCTGGACGGCACCTTGGCCCGTTACCAGGGCAGCTCGTCGCGGGTCGGTGCGTTCCTGGACTCAACTCTGGACCGCGCCGCCGATGGCGTCACGCTTGGCGCGTTCGCGGTCCTTTTCGCCATGCGCGACGAGCCCGCGATGGTCGGTGTGGTCATCGTCGCCCTCGTCGCTACGTACTTGATCTCGTACTCGAGATCCCGAGCCGAGTCGCTCGGAGTAGCCAACGCTGACGCTGGGTTGATGGAGCGCACAGAGCGCCTCGTTCTGCTCGGCCCGGCCATCGTAATGGGAGGCCTCGACATGGTCCCCGAAGCGGTGATCGTCGCGCTTGCCGCGCTCAGCGTCATCACTGCCGCCGACCGGATCGCCAAGGTGCGCCGGATGCTGGCTCAACAAGAGGAGATTCTAGAATGAGTGTGAACGTCGCCATCATCGGCGTGGGCAACTGCGCCTCGTCGTTCGTGCAAGGCCTCTACCACTACAAGAACGCCAAGGCCGACGACACCGTTCCCGGCTTGATGCACGTGGACCTCGGCGGGTACCACATCAGCGACATCAACATCACGGCCGCCTTCGACATCGACGTTGAGAAGGTCGGCAAGGATGTGAGCGAAGCGATCTTCTCGGGCCAGAACAACACGATGAAGTTTGCGGACGTGCCGCAGATGGACGTGCCCGTGCATCGGGGCATGACCCACGATGGTCTCGGCAAGTACCTGTCCGAGGTCATCACCAAGGCTCCGGGCGAAACCGGCGACGTGGTCGGAATCCTCCGCGACACGCAGACCGATGTGGTCGTGAGCTACCTGCCGGTCGGTTCCGAGCTGGCCACCAAGTGGTACGTGGAGCAGATCCTCGCGGCCGGCTGCGGCTTCGTGAACTGTATCCCGGTCTTCATCGGCCGTGAGCCCTATTGGCAGCAGCGCTTCAAGGACCGTGGCCTTCCGATCGTCGGTGACGACATCAAGAGCCAGGTCGGCGCGACCATCGTGCACCGCCAGCTCGCCCGCCTGATGGGCGACCGCGGCGTCAAGTTGGCCCACACGAGCCAGCTGAACTTCGGTGGCAACACCGACTTTCTCAACATGCTCGAGCGTGAGCGTCTCGAGTCCAAGAAGATCTCCAAGACCAACGCGGTCACGTCGATCATCGACGGAGAGATCAACAAGGACGACATCCACATCGGCCCGAGTGACTACGTCCCGTGGCTCACCGACCGCAAGTGGGCGCACATCCGTCTCGAGGGTGAAGGCTTCGGTGGCGCTCCCATCAACGTGGAGCTGAAGCTCGAGGTCTGGGACTCGCCGAACTCCGCCGGCATCGTCATCGATGCCGTCCGCTGCTGCAAGCTGGCGAAGGACCGCGGCATCTCCGGAACACTGGAGGGCCCGAGCTCCTACTTCATGAAGAGCCCGCCGGTGCAGCACCCGGACGCCCTCGCACACGACCTCACCGAGGACTTCATCTCGGGAGCGAGTGCCGCCGCCCTCACCGGCGCCGACTACGACGCGTCAGTCGAGTCCGAGACCACCTCGGCCTAGGACTCTGCCTCGCACACCCGGCGGGCGTACTGCCCGCCGGGTCGCGACACTAGCGACGCGAGAGCAGGAAGAAATAGATGAGCTGGGCCAACGAGGCGACGAAGGCCGCGATGTAGGTCCACGCCGCGGCGCTCAGCACCTTGCGTGCACCGTCGACCTCACCGCCGACCAGTAGCCCCTGATTCTCCAGCGCAACGAGCGCCCGCTTGGAGGCGTCGAACTCCACCGGCAGGGTCACCAGCTGGAAGAGCACCAATCCGGCGAACAGAATCAGGCCAATCGTGACCAGCCCGGAAAGCCCGGCCATGAGGCCGATGACGACCGGGAAAAACCAAAGTGACGACCCGAACCGCGCCACCGGCACCAGCGTCTGACGGATCTTCATGGGGCCGTAGCCATCGGCGTGCTGGATGGCGTGACCGGCCTCATGAGCGGCAACGCCCACGGCGGAGATCGTGGACGCGGCGCCAACCGGCTCTGAAAGGTTCAAGGAGCGATCACGTGGGTTGTAGTGGTCGGTGAGCCGACCCTTGACCTGATTGATCGACACGCCCGGCAAGCCTGAGGCGTCAAGTACCGCCTGCGCCGCCTGGGCACCGGTCATGCCGTTCTGCGGCTGCACTTCCGAATAGCGTGCGAACGTGGTCTTCACGCGACGCTGAGCCCAAAGGCCCAGCAGCATCGGTAACCCGACCGCGATAATCAGAATGACCGTTAGCGACACGAGATACCCCCCTCTAGCGATTCGCGCGGCGATCCTACTCCGTGAGTGCGCTGACAGGCCATGCGCGGCCTGTAGCCCTCCGCTAGGTTCTCCACTCAGAAAGTCCACTGGGGGAGCGGACCGTGACCAAGGTCCAGTCCATCGCGTTGTTCATGCCGGACGGCATCCCGACGCTCGTGCAGACGACACTCCACGCTGCGAATCAGGCCGCCGGTGATGGCCCCGGCCCACGGCACCCCTCGGCACGGGGGCCGAAGATCCTTCGCCGCGGACCCGAAACCCGCAATGCGACAGGCAATCGAAGGTGAAACGTCTGTTAGCAGGAGTCGACGCGATCTCCCCAAATATCAGTGGCGCAGATGACCGCTGATCGGCCCGAAAGCGATGTGCCTCCCCGAGTGCCGCGCTCCCAAAGCTCCGCGTTCAAGGACTCCGACGAGATCCAGGACGCATACCTCCGGCGCGCGATCGCCGAGATCGGGGCCCTGAACGACGAGATCGTCGCCTCGGGCGACTGTGCCGACGGCACGCTCCCCGTGATGGCCTCCGGAAGTCCGCAGGCCGAGATCATCATGGTCAAGTGGGCACCGAGCATCCCGGAGCAGCAGGAAGGGGTCGCCTACTTCGGCCGAGCCGGTGCGGCCATCCTGAAGAGCGTCCAACGCCTCGGAATCGACCCTCTTACCCTCTACGGCACGGTGTGCGTCAAATGCCTCTCGGAGGAGGCCGAGCGCACCGCGGAGCACGAGCCCCCGTGGCTGAGTCGCGAAATCGAGATCGTGCGGCCGCGCCTGGTGGTTGCCATGGGCGAACGGGTCGTCGAGGCACTCAATCACCTTGATCTGCCGCTGAGCAGCGAGATCTCGGCGTCGCCTAACGAGATTCAGCGGCTCACACCGACGATCGACGCGGTCTTTACTCCCGATATCGACGAATCACTCGATGAGCAGTCGGCAAAGCGAGCGTTTTGGGACGCTTTCCGCATTTTGGGCCAATGGCACGAGGCGCAACCTCCGTACTAGAGGTCTTGCGGGGCAGGGACACACGTCCCGAACAAAAGCCATGAGCACGGTGTCCTGAGCGGGCACTAACGTCAAAAACATGTCCCAACGGAACTTTTCGGCGCGCGGGACCGTGACAACGCCCTAACTTCCCGACCCGGCGACGGGCAGAGTCCCGTCGCTGCGCAGCGAGTCTGCTGCCGCTACAGCCGGCCCAAGGTCCCGCACGCTCCGCCGCGTCCCCGCGTGGAGCCGTTCTCTCCAGCCGCACCTTGCGCCGGACAATCGCAACTAGGAGTTCATCCTGTACGCGAATGCCCGTGTGTGGTTTTCCCTCGTCATCGTGCTCGTTGCCGCCGCCGGCCTCTTGGCCGCAATCGCAAGTGGCGCCCCCGAGCGCCTATTGACAACCTCAAGCGCCGAGCAGCAGGCCAAGCTGCAACGCGAGAACGTTCAGCTTCGCGCACTGCTCGTACGAGAGCGCAAGCGCAACAAAGCGTCCGTTTCCAAGATCCGTGCGCGGCATCGCAACGATCTCAAGCGCACGAGACGGAACTCTCGAGTTACCCGGCTGAAGAGCCCGGGCGTGGAACACGCCCTGAGGTTGGCTTCGGCGGCGTACAGCGTTCCGTACTCGCGCCTCCGCGCGGTGGCCTTCTGCGAGTCGGGTCTGCGGCCCCACGCCAAGGGCGGCCAGTACCTCGGGCTGTTCCAGTTCGGACTCCCGCTGTGGAACGGAACCCCGTACCGCGACTTCGAGCGCTCTGACCCGTACGCGGCGGCACTCGCCGGAGCGCGGGCCTTCAGCTTGGGGATGGCATCACACTGGCCGGTCTGCGGCCGGTAATCGCGTCAGTCTGATCTGACGAAGCGCGCGACCGCCTCGACGTGCGGCGTCTGGGGGAACATGTCCACCGGCTGCACGTACTCGAGGCGGTAACCGCCGTCCACGAAGCGCTTCGCGTTGTCCGCGAAGGTCGCCGGCTGGCAGGAGACATAGACGAGCACAGGAGGCGCCGCCTCCAGGATGCGTCGACAGGCCCCGCCGGATAGCCCCGCGCGGGGTGGATCGACCACGACTACGTCCGGTCGAGGCAGTTGCTCACCGCGCTCCCTCAACACCACCCTGACGTCGCCGGCGATAGCGGTGTGGTTCTCGACCCCATTTGCCAGCGCGTTGCGCCGTGCGTCCTCAACCGCGTCGGCCACGATTTCGATGGCAACGACCTCTCGCGCACCATCCGCCAAACAGATGCCGATGCTGCCTACCCCCGCGAACAGGTCGTAGAGCACCTGCGTCCCGTCCAGCTGAGCGGCCTGGACGACGTGCTCGTAGAGGGTCTCGGTCATCAACGTATTGGTCTGGAAGAAGGCACCCGCCGACAACTCGAGCGTGACGCCCCGTACTCGTTCGTGGAACCGAGACGCGCCCCAGACCACCCGCGTCGGGAGATCGGCCGTCGATTCCGCGACTCCGTCGGTCACCGAGTGCAATAGCCCGACGAGCTCGGGGTGATTGCCGGTCACCCGCTCCTCGAGGCGGTCGACGGCCTCCTCGCAGCCGGATGTGGACACGATCGTGACTAGGAGCTCTTCTGTCGCGACCCCTTCACGAATCACCACGTGGCGGAGCTGCCCGGTGTGCTCGCGACGATCCCACCCGGTCAGGCCCTCCTCCTGGGCCCAGGCCGCCACCGTGTCGCGTGCGGCGTTTCCGAGCGGTGTGGCCAGCATGCACGCCTCGAGGGCGACCATGCGATCCCACCGGCCGCGCTCATGGAAGCCCAGCCGGACGCCGTCCGGAGTCTCGAACGCGGAGTACTCCATCTTGTTTCGGTAGTTGAATGGATTGGCTGCCGGCTCGGCCGGCCGGACTTCGATATCCGAGAGGCCGCCGATCCGGGCAAGGTGCTCGGCGATCTGACGCCGCTTGCCATCGAGAGCGACGTCGTACTCGAGATGCTGCAGGCGACAGCCGCCACAACGCGGCACGTAGGGACACGGCGGGGCGATCCGGTCCGGGCCGGTCTCCAGGATCTCGAGCAGCTCGGCCTCGGCGTGACGCCGCTTCCGCTTGCGCACCTTCACCCGGACCCGCTCGCCGGGAGCCGTGTCGGGGCAGAAGACCACGAAGCCATCGTGGCGCCCCACACCGGAACCTCCGAAAGCAAGGTCGTCGATCGTGATGGTGAGCTCGTCACCGGGTTTGGGCCGTGGCATGGAGGCGGATGATACGGCCGCCTACGATCGTGCGATGCGCGTATCCGCTCAGGAGCTGATCAGAGGTGCCCCGCGCGGCTGGCGGGTGAGCCGAGGGCTGATCGACCTTCAGGTAAATGGCGCGGGCGGACACGAAATCGGCGAGGATCCCGAAGCGAACGCCGCGGTCTCACGTGCGCTGCCTCGTGCCGGCACGACGGCCTTCCTCCCGACGCTCGTCAGCCGCTCGCTTCCCGAGTACGAAGCCTGCGCCGAGGCGTTCGCGACGACGTCGTGGCCGGACGATGGCGCCCGTTCGCTTGGCCTGCATCTCGAAGGCCCGTTTCTCGCGCCGAGCAGACACGGCGCTCACGACCCGGAGGCACTGCTGCTGCCTTCCAGGAGCAACGTCGATGCCATATTGGGCGCCCTGCGGCCACGCGCGATCACGATGGCGCCGGAGCTGCCAGGGGCAATCGAGGCCATCGAGCGCCTCTCCGCGGACGACGTGGCAGTCTTCGTCGGTCATACCGATGCCGACGCGGAAATCGCGAGGGCGGCAGTGGCCGCGGGCGCAACCATGCTCACCCACGCGTTCAACGCCATGCGAGGCATCGAGACTCGTGGGGCAACAGCACTCGGCGCGTTCCTCACGGATGCGCACGCGGCGGTCTCGGTGATCGCCGATGGCGTGCATGTTCACCCGGAGAATCTACGGCTGATCAGACCGCTGATCGGCCCACGCCTGGTGCTGATAAGCGATGCCAGCGCTCCGGCGGGTGGGCCACCCGGCTCCTACATGCTGGGGTCGCGACCTATCACCTTCGATGGGGAGCGCGTTACTTGCGGCGCCGGCCTCGCCGGGAGTGGCAGCCTGTTGGATGAAGGGGTTCGGGTGCTTGCCGACTGCGGATGGTCAGTCGAGGATGCGCTAACCGCGGCGACGGACGCGCCGGCCGCGATCGTCAACGAAACCACCCTGAACGATGCCGTCCTCTGGGACGACCAGCTCAGAGTGAGGCTAACCGTCGTCGACGGCCATGTGGCCTACCGCGACGCCGAGCTGCCGGTGGGCCTCAGCTAGCCGGGCCGGGGTCGCCGTAGATGTCGGAGCGCCGATGGTCCAAGGCGGGCAGACGACGCCTCACGGCCGCAAGAGCCGCGAAGTCCAGATCAGCGACGATGACTGTTGGCTCATCCGGAGCCTGGGCGAGCACTACGCCCCAGGGATCGATGATCATGCTGCGGCCGTAGGACGCGGTTCCGTTGGCATGCTGGCCAACCTGATTGGCCGCGATGACGAAGGCCTGGTTCTCGATGGCCCGCGCGCGCAGCAATGGCTCCCAGTGATCACGCCCGGTGGTAGCCGTGAAGGCAGCCGGCACGGCGATGATCTGGGCGCCGTCGAGCGCGAGGCGGCGATAGAGCTCGGGAAAGCGCAGGTCGTAACAAATCGACATCCCGAGGCCGTGACCCTGGATGTTTGCCACGACCATGTCGTTGCCGGGCCGTGCGCCGTCCGACTCTCGGTAGCTCACGCCGCCCACGTCCACGTCGAACATGTGGAGCTTCCGGTACACCGCCGCCACCTCGCCTGAGGGGAGCAAGAGGACGCTGGTGTTGAATGCCTGCTGCGCGTCGGGAATCCGCTCGATGACGCTGCCGGCAAGGATCGCGATACCGAGGTCACGTGCCCATGCACGGGCGGCGCTGATCGACGGACCGTCGAGCTCCTCGGCGGCCGCGACGGTGCGGTGATCGTTGTGGATGTAGTGCCACTTCTCCGGCAGCACGACAAGCTCTGCCCCGAAAGCAGCCGCCCGACGGACCAAGGCTTGGGCGGCGCGATGGTTCTGGGCCACGTCATCCGTGGTGGTCATCTGTACGGCGCCCACTCTCAAAGCGGGCCCGCTAGCGGCCGATTGACTCATCACGGCGAGGATGGTAGCGGCGAAGCTACAATCCAGGGCGACGCCAACGACGAGGTCGTTTTCTCATGTCCGCAGAGACTCTTTCCCAAATCGAAGACGTGCTCGAGACGATTCGGCCCGCGCTGCACTCCGACGGCGGCGACGTCGAGCTGATCGAATTCGACGACGAGGGCTTCGTGCACCTGAACATGCTGGGCGCATGTGGTGGCTGCCCGCTGTCTTCGGCCACGCTGGTGCTCGGCATCGAAGCCGAGCTGCGCCGCCAGGTACCCGAGGTAGAAGGCGTCATCACTGTGTGATTACGCACGCCCGCAGAAGCGGGCGTGGGCATCACGCGATACATCGGGGTGCGCGGATTTGAACCGCGGACCTCTCCGTCCCGAACGGAGCGCGCTACCAGGCTGCGCCACACCCCGCCGCTATATCGCGGCCATGGATTTTACCCGAGCGACGTCTCCACAGCGAATCGTCGCTTGTGTCACGTCGGTCAGTGCCGGTACCGTGTCCAAATCGGGTCACACCGATATCGATCTTTATGAGTAATCAGCCCGCAAAAAGCGCACTTTCTGGCCTCAGTGAGGCGCGACACCGTTTCGCGGAGCTTTTCCGTGCGTATCCGGGCTTGCGCGAGATCGGAATATTTCTGGCCGCGCTGCTGGTCTACCAAGGCTCCCGTGGCTTCGTGGTTGGAGATACCTCTACGGCGCTCGACAACGCCGCCGGGGTCGTGGAGTGGGAGAAGAGCGCAGGCCTGTTCTTCGAGCTCACCATCCAGCGATGGGCACTTGAGAACCTCGAGTTGATCGAGGCGCTCAACTACTTCTACCTCTCCGCTCACTGGATCGTGACGACCGGGTTCTTCGTCTGGCTCTGGTACCAACGCCGAAGCGTTTACCCGTATGTGCGCAACGCGTTTCTTGCCGCGAACGCGATCGCTCTCGCGGTATTCGTCCTCTACCCGGTGGCGCCGCCGCGCCTGACGCCGGGCACCGGTTTTGTCGACACGCTGCATCGAGTCAGCGATGTCGATCTGCACAGCGGGATGCTCTCCGGCTGGTTCAACCCTTACGCCGCCGTGCCCTCGATGCACTTCGGCTACTCGATCATGATCGCGCTCGTCGCCATGTGGCTGATCCGAGCGTGGCCTTTGCGTTTTCTGGCGCTTGCGTACCCCGCGGTGGTTTTCCTCACCATCGTCGGTACGGGGAATCACTTCGTGATCGACGCGGTCGCCGGAACGCTCGTGATTGGGGCGGGTTTCGCGGTTATCGCGGTGTGGATGAGGTTGCGCGGCCAGCCGATTCGCGCTGCGAGCGGCGCTTCGTCGCTTCCGTAACCCGCGCATCGGCGCTAACGTCCTTCCATGGACGGCACGCGCACAGGGGTTGAGGCCACCGAGAAATGACGGCCTCCCGCTCTGCCACATCCGTCCCGATTGGAGCCCGCACGGCGGCCCACAGTGGGCGTGAGTGGCGGGCGAAATCCTGGCGTGGAGGTGCATCGTGGCCAATCACCTGACGATCGACGAGTTGTCGAGTCTGCTCGGACTGAAGGAACGCGACGTCGTGCGGATCTGCCAGAAAGAGGCGGTTCCGATCTACCAGGGCAGAGTGGACAAGATGCTCTTCGTCAGGTCTCTCGAGGCCGGTGGGTACGACCTGAGCGAACCGGCCCAAGGAATGCTGGCGGTTCCGTAGTCGCCAGGGCACCGATGCGCGAGGGATCCGCGCCTTTGGTGTAGAAGATTCCCTCCGTGACGGCCCGCCCCGCTCTACTACTGCTTGCGCTCACCGCAGCCGCACTGGCTGCGGTGCCTGCGCAGGCCTCCGCCAACCAAGTCGCGAACACGCTCGGTAGATACGTCGGTACGAGCCCGCAGACCGGAGCTCTCATCTGGCGGTTGGACGAGTCCGGGCCGAGGGTCGTGGCAAGCCACCAGCCCGAGGCCGCGCGTATTCCCGCCTCGACCATGAAGCTGGTTACGGCCGCAGGAGCCCTCACTGCACTCGGCGAGGACTTTCGCTTCTCGACACGCCTCTATACGAGCGCCGGCGCCAAGCTCCAGGGCGGTGTGCTGAAGGGTCCGCTCTACATGCAGGGCGGCGGAGATCCCGTGCTCTCGACGCGCGCCTACGCCAACCGCCACCTCGGCGGACGCGGGGCGAACATCATCCGCCTGGCCAAGCCGGTGAGACGGCGAGGCATCAAACGCGTGAATGGTCCGATCATCGCCGACGAGCGGATCTTTGACTCCAAGCGACTAGGCCGGCAGTGGTTGTCGCACTACACCCTGTACTCCCAGCCTCTCAGCGGGCTCACGACGAACCAGAGCTTTGCCGGGAATAGAGAGGGTCCCTATGCAGCGCGGCCGGCCATCGCCTCGGGAAAGCGGTTCAAGGCCACTTTGAGAGGCGTCGGCGTGGCGCACAAGGGCGTGGTCAAGACCGGGCGGACGCCTCAGCGTGGGCGCCTGCTGGCAACGGCGAAGTCGCCGCCACTCGGCACCCTCGTACGGATGATGAACACCACCAGTGACAACCACATCGCCGAGACGCTCGTGAAGGACGTCGGAGCCTATGGAGCGGGCACCGGCACCAGCGCGGTAGGATCGCGACGGATTACCGTCGCACTCCGCGAGCGCGGCATCCTGACGAGTACGGACCGCCTTGCCGACGGCTCGGGCCTTTCCCGAGCAAACCGACTCTCGGCGGCCAGCCTGGTCCGCCTCATGGCGTTCGCCGAACAGGACGGCACCTGGGGCCGGGCGTTGACCAACTCTTTGCCGCGTGGCGGCGAGGGCACGCTGCGACGGCGCTTTCTTGGCTCGGCGCGAAAGCGCGTACGCGCCAAGACCGGCTACATCAACGGGGTCAGCACGCTGGCCGGTCGGGTCGTCAGCCGACGCGGCAAGGTCTATGCCTTCGCCTTGCTCATGAACGGCGGCGAACTCACCGCCGCGCGGGCCGCGCAGGACCGCATTGTGGCACTGCTTGCCAGCGGCGCCGCCGACGCCATCTAACGACCCCTAGCCCACGGCATCGGGCGCCAGGTCTGCAGCGGTCAGAGTGCCCGCTTTGATATCAGCCGTCGTGAAGCCCTCCGCAAGTCGGGACCGAATCGCGTTGAGCCGGCGGATCGCGGCCGCACCGATGCGCTGGTTGATCGCCAGCTGAGAGGCACTGAGGGTGAAGCTCGTGTCTTTGTCCGTGGCGGGCGGGACCACCGTCATGGTCGCCGGCGAAGCCGGTGCCGGAGCGGCTGCAGCGATTCCGAGGGTGCTCGCGAGCACCCCTGACGTGACGGCGCCATCACGAACGTCGCCGCCGCTCAAGCCCCGGTCAAGGCGAGCCTTGAGAGCGTTTGCCATCCGCACCGCCTTGGACGCGATGCGCTGGTTGGTGCGAAGTTGCACGAGGGTAAGGGTGAACTCCACGTCCCTCTTGGTTGCCGGAGGGGGAATCACCAACGACCTCGGCGACGCCACATGACTCGGCCGCGCGGCCGTCGGCGGCCCGGTGAGCATGCCCTCGCCCATGACACTTGCGGCGAGACCTCCCCCGCAGAGATCTCGCGTCGCCAGGCCCGCCCTGAGCCAGCCATCGATCGCCGTCGCTCTGCGTATCGCGGCCGAGTAGATGCGCTGGTTGATTCCTAGCTGCTGAGCGGTCAGTGAGATCGTTCCGGCCGGACTCTCGTTGAACTCGCGCGGGATCGCACAGCGGCCCACAGGGAGTCCCTGCACGAGCACCTGCCCGCGGCCTGCGGCCGTCGCCTGCGACCAAGACAGCAGCGCCTCACCACGCCACGCGTTCGACAGCGAGGGCGAGCCGCCGTCCTGGCCTCCAGGGCCAGTCAGGCTAAGCGGCTCCGGATCAAGCGAGAATCCCACCGCTCCGGGCGCAGAAGACGTGCGGACGCTCGACCAGGGAGGGCCAACCCAGGCGACATGATTGCCGGCGAAGCCATCGAACGAGGCCAGGACGTCCGTGAAGGCGTTGCTGAGCCCCCCGGGGCCCTCGTAGGTGTCGATGTAGACGGTCTCCACGGGCCCCCAACTCGCCGCGCCCGCCGCGCGCCGGCGGGCGCGAAGATACTGGGGCGTGTCGTTGTCCTGGATGCGAACGCCCTCCTCGCTCCACACCAACAGTGCATTCCCCGCGGCGTCCCGCGCGACGACTCGATCCCCCATGAACAGCCCAGGCTCGGTCGGCAGGAAGGACTGCGGCGCCTCCCAGGCCGGATCCGGACCCTTCAGGGCCACCTGGGTGGTTCCCGGGCCAACAGGAGTCGCTTCGCCAGCAGCCCAGCTCGCGGCGGCCGTGCCGCCCGCGGCGACCGCGATATTCGCTTGGCTACCCGCCGCCGCAAGCTGTACTGCCGGCTGCCAGTCGCCTGTCGATGGCCTTACGGCGGCCCGAACGACTCCAATCAGCTCATCGGGCGGCCGCTCAACCCAGATCGCGCCGATGTCGCCGTCAGAGCCCATCGCGAGCGTGGGCTCAGCCCCCACCAAGAAGGGCGTTTCCATGCTCCAGCCCCGCTCCCAGGTGTCGAGATCCAGGACGGAGCGCTGGACGTCCCAACCGCTCGGGCCGATCTCGGTCCACGCCGCCGTCGCAACGCCACCAGGGGTGATGTTGAGCAGGGCCGACCTGGGTCGAACCTCCCGAACGAAGCTCACTGTGCCAGGGCTTGCCCACCCGCCGTCGAAGCGCTGGCGGCGACTCCACTTCAGATCGGTGCCGTCGCGCCAGAGGGCGATCGCTCGGCCTCGCCCGTCGACGGCGATCCGGACGTCGGCTGGGCGCTCGAACGTGAGATCGGAGACGCGTACCGGAGCACCGTACGGGCCACCCGGACGAGCGCGTGAGCGCACGTAGACGCCATAGCGGATGGTCTCCTGAGACACGAAGGCGACCACATTCGTCCCGGCGGCGTTCATGGCGACATCGGACTGCCACGACTCCGCCCGAAAGGTGTCGAGCGCTGTGACGGGCGCCGCGCCTGCCGATCCGACAGGTACCGCCACGAGCAGAACCGCTGCCAACGCTCCCGTTGCGGCGGACAGACCACGTTGAAGGAAATCCCGACCCACGACAGAGGAGCTTGCCCTCTCCCGACGACGGGCCATCCGGCAACCTACGGACACCGAGCGCGGGAATCCGCGGCACTGCCGAGCCCGCTCTCAGCCGTCCTCACTGCCGGGACCGCTTCGCGAGGCGACGTCGCGCCGTAGCGAGTCGGTGTCCCAGCCGGCGTCGCGTTCTTCGTCGCCATCGTCCTCGATGTCGCTCTTGAGAGTGCGCTCGAGCAACTCGAGGCGCTCGCGCGCCACGCTGATCGGCACCATGTGGTCCTCTCCCGCCTCCTCGGCCATCTCGCGAAGGTGATACTCGTCGTGATAGCGGAAGTTCCGGCCGGCGCGAACCGCTTGGTGCTGCCGGAAACCCAGCATCCCGAGTGCGTCGGTCCCCATCTTGACTCCCGAGTCGAGCGTTTCCCGATAGACATGCTCGACGCCGGCGTTCAGCAGACGTGTCGCGGCGCGCCGATCGCGCGCCCGCGCGAGGATCGTCAGTCCTGGGAACTCATGCCGAATCTTGTGGACGAGCTCCAGCTGCTTCTCGACATCGCCCATCGAGAGAATCACCAGTGTCGCGTCAGCCGCACCGGCGGATCGCAGCAGGTCCATTCGCGAGGCGTCACCGTAGAAGGACTTGATACCCAGTTTCCTCAGCACCTCGATGTGGTTGGCGTTGTTGTCGAGCACCGTCACGCCAACGCCGTTGGCACGCAGCAGCCGGCCCACATAGTTCCCGAAGCGCCCGAAGCCGGCCATGATCACCGGATTCTCCTCGTCCACGGTGTCGGCCTCGCGGTTCTCCGTCTCCTTGGTGCCGAACTTCGGTAGCAGGACGTATTCGGCGAGCAGGAACAGCAGCGGCGTTATCGCCATTGAGATGGCCACGGCCGCGATCAGCGGCGATGTCAGCGAGGCCGTGAGGACACCCCCTTCTTCCGCCAACGAGAACAGGACGAAGGCGAATTCGCCGCCCTGCGCCAAGGAGAACGCGAAGATCGTGCTCTGGTCGAAGCCCATGCCAAAACGGACACCAAGCGCGTAGAGCACGGCGAGCTTCGCGATGACGAGTCCGACGACGATCAGGGTGACGTTCAGCCAATCACCGGTGATCACGTCGAGATCGATCGACGCCCCCACAGAGATGAAGAACAGGCCAAGCAGCAGGCCCTTGAAGGGCTCGATGTCGCCTTCGAGCTCGTGGCGATACTCGCTGTCGGCGAGGACAACGCCCGCAAGGAAGGTGCCGAGTGCCGGAGACAGTCCGACCTCGCCCATCAACAGGGCAATGCCGACGACGATGAGCAGCGCCGCGGCGGTGAAGACCTCGTGGATGCCGGCGCTCGCGATGAAACGAAAGACCGGGCGCAGCAAGAAGCGCCCGACGACGATAAGGCCAACGACGACTCCGACGATCGCCAGCGCCTGGGCATAACCGGGTAGGCCGGAGATCAACGTGTCGTCGGCGTGATCGTCACCCCCGGTTGCCTCGGCGACCGCCAGTAGCGGCAGCAGCGCGATGATCGGGATCACCGCGATGTCCTGGAACAGCAGCACCGAGAAGCCGTTCTGGCCGGCCTCGGTGCGCATGAGGCCCTTCTCGTTGAAGGTCTGCAACACGATGGCCGTGGACGACAGGGCAAGGATCAGCCCGATGGCCAGCGCGATCTGCCAGCTGTACCCGAGGGCGAGCGTGGCCGCGCCGATGATCACGGTGGTCGCGAGCACCTGCAGCCCACCGAGTCCGAGGATCGACCGTCTCAGATTCCAGAGCTTTTCGGCCTCCAGCTCGAGGCCGATCACGAAGAGCATGATCACGACTCCGAACTCGGCGAAATGCAGGACGTCCTCGCCCTCGTCGCCAACAAATCCCAGGCCGAACGGGCCGATGATGAAGCCCGCGATGAGGTAGCCCAGCACCGAGCCGAGTCCGAAGCGCTTGGCGATGGGCACCGCCACCACCGCCGCCATCAGATAGACGAACGCCTGGACGAAGATGTCGTCAGCCACCGACGCGCACCCCGACGAAGGCCATGGCCGCTTCTGAATTGATCCGGTCGTGCTCGCGGATGGGGTCGCGATTCACGGCGTCGTCGCGCAGCGCCTCAACGACGCGCCGATAGTCGTCGGCATGTTTGAGCGCCGCCTCAGGCGTCATGGCCAGTGAACCGTGTGCCACGAACGGAGGGAGATAGTCCATGCCGCACAGGCGCGCCGTCTGCTCGAACGGCACCAGCAGCTCACGAATCGTGAAGCGATTGATGCCTTCCCGTTGATATGCCGTCTCGCGACCCCCCGTGGTGATCACCTGGAGCACGGTCTTACCCGTGAGCGCCTCTCCGCCGTTACCGTACGCCCAACCGTGCTGAAGCACGAGGTCCTGGTACTCCTTCAGGATTGCTGGGCTGGAGTACCAGTAGAACGGATGCTGGAGCACGATGATGTCGTGCTCCAGCAGCAGCGATTGCTCCTGTTCGACCCGGATGTCGAAGTCCGGATATTCCTCATAGAGATCGCGAAACGTGACGCCCGGCAGGCCGCGCACCGCCTCGATCAAGACGGCGTTGACGCGCGACTTCTCGAGCGCTGGATGCGCAAAGAGGATCAGAACCGAGGGTGGGCTAGGCACTAGCGCAACAGATTAGCCAGACCGCCGGCAGCAGGCCGTGGCGGCCTACTCGGGCTCCGCGTAGCCATGCTCGAGAGCATCGACGAGTCCCGCCTCATCGAGCACGGTGACCCCGAGCTTCTCAGCCTTCTCCATCTTGCTGCCGGGGTCTCGACCGGCCACCACGAAGCTCGTCTTCTTGCTGACGGATGAGGTGACCTTGCCTCCCGCGGCGATCACGGATCGCTTGGCCTGATCTCGCGTGAAGCCATCCAGGCCGCCTGTGAGAACGACGGTGCAGCCGGCCAGCGGCCTTGGCCCGTCATCGGCGCCGTCAGGTCGCTCCACGGCGACCTGCACGCCGGCCGAGCGTAGACGCTCCAGCAGCTCTCGGTTCGCCCTCACAGCGAGGTAGTCGCGGATCGAGGCCGCTACGGTTGGGCCGACTCCGTCAGCGGCCGCGATCTGCTCCTCATCAGCGTCGATCAACGCGTCGAGCGACGGGAGGACGTCGATGATCGCCTCGGCAGTGACTTCTCCCACGTGGCGAATGCCAAGGGCGAAAAGCACCCGCGGCCAGGGCACGCGCTTGGAGGCCTCAATGCCCGCCAGCAAGTTTGAGACCGACGTTTCCTTGAAGCCCTCGAGCTCGATCAGCTCTTCGCGCTTGTCGTGGAGGTCGTAGATGTCGGCGACGTTCTCCACCAGACCGAGCTCGCTGAACTTCATCAGGGTCTTCTCGCCGAGCCCTTCGATGTCCATCGCCGAGCGCTGAGTGAAGTGGAACAGATGCTGCAGCGCTTGAGCCGGGCACGATCCGTTCGGGCACCGAAACTGCACCTCACCCTCGGGCTGGACCAGCTCCGTACCGCAGCTCGGGCAGTCAATCGGCATGACGAACTCGCGCTCGGTGCCATCACGGTCTTGGGTCACGGGCCCAACGACCTGCGGGATGACGTCACCTGCGCGCTGAACGATGACCGTGTCGCCGATCCGCAGGCCCTTGCGTGCGATGTCTTCCTGGTTGTGCAGCGTCGCCATGCTGACGGTGACGCCGCCGACCTGAACCGGCTCAAGGCTCGCGAATGGCACAAGCGCGCCGGTGCGCCCCACGTTGACCAAGATGTCCCGGAGCTTCGTCGTCGCCGTCGTTGGAGCGAATTTGTAGGCAACGGCCCAGCGCGGAGCACGGCCGACCGAGCCCATGCGGTTCTGAAGCTCCAGCGAGTCGATCTTCACCACGGCGCCGTCGATGTCGTAGTCGACCTCGCCGCGTCGGTCCTCCCAGCGAGCCGCGGCGCTGGCGGCGGACTCGATGCTCTGCTCGGTCGTGATTTCGGGGTTCACGCGAAAACCCGCCGCACGCATCCATTCCAGCGAGTCGGTGTGGGTCGCGAGCTGGAGCCCCTCACTCACTCCGATCGAGTAGCACCAGATCGAGAGTGGGCGCTCCGCAGCCAAGGCCGGATCGAGCTGCCGCAGACTGCCAGCCGCCGAGTTGCGGGGGTTGGCGAACGTAGGCAGGCCATCGGCCACCCGGCGCTCGTTGAGCTCCGCGAACGCCTCCAGCGGAAGGTAGACCTCCCCCCTCACCTCCACCAGGGCGGGCGTCTGCTTGGGGGGCGTGCGCAGACGAGTGGGGATCGCCTTGATCGTGCGTAGGTTCTGAGTCACGTCCTCCCCCACCACGCCGTCGCCGCGCGTCGCGCCCTGGACGAAGATCCCCTTCTCGTATGTGAGAGAGATCGCGAGCCCGTCGATCTTGGGCTCGACCGCAAAACGCATCTCGCGGTCGCCGAGCCCCTCCGCCTCGATCACATCGCGCGCCCGGCGATGCCAGTCGGCGAGCTCCTCCGCGCCGCGCGCATTGGCGAGGCTCAACATGGGTTCCCTGTGAACCACCTCGGCGAAGCCCTCAAGCGCCCGACCCCCGACACGCTGGGTGGGGCTCTCCGGGGTGAGCAGATCGCGATGCTCGTCCTCGATGGACTGAAGCTCACGCATCCAGTCGTCGTAGACGATGTCATCAACGTTCGGATCGTCGAGGACGTAGTACCGGTGATTGGCCTCCTCGATCAGCTCGCGCAGCTCGGCAGCGCGTGACCCGGGATCGTTCACTGGGCCAGAAGGAGGTCGGCCAACCCCGACATGTCGTCCACCACGGCGTCGGGATTCAGGGCCGAAAGCGTGTCCGCGTCGAAGAAGCCCCAGGTGACACCGATGGTCGCGCACCCCGCGGCGGCGCCGGCCTCCAGATCGAAAGGCGCGTCGCCAACCATCACCGCGTCTTCCGGGCGTGCGTTGAGCTTCGAGAGAGCGTAGAGAACCGGGTCGGGGGCCGGCTTGTGACGGTCGGTGTCCTCAGTGGTGACGATCACGTCGAAATAGTCGCGCACCGGCAGGACGGCGAAGGCGAGATCCGCCACATGGCGGGCCTTGCTGGTGACGATTCCGAGCGGTCGGCCCGCTTCGCGCAGTTCGGCGAGCAGCGCGCTCATACCGGGGTATTCGCGAATCAACTCCGCCGTGTGCCGATGGTTCCACTCCCGATAGACCTGTAGGAGCTCCTGGGCGTGCCGGGGCGAGAAGGCCACCATCTGGTCCATCAGCGGAATGCCGACGTTAGACACGAGTCTCGCGTCGTCGAAGTCGACCCCGAGCACCTCCCGGGTCGCGTGACGATGCGACTCGCGGATGAGCTCGACCGTATCGACGACCGTGCCGTCGAAGTCGAACAGCACCGGCCCCGAGGGCGATCCGAGACTCAGCGGGCACTCTCGGTCGCGGGGTTCGGCAAGCCGGCACGTTCAAGACGGTCGACTGCGGCCAAGTCCGTGAGATCGAAGTGCATCGGCGTCACGGAGATGTAGCCCTCGCTCAAGGCGACCAAGTCCGTGCCCTCGTCGGCGGCGAAACCCGGCCTGGCCTCATAGATCAGGTAGCGGGGTCCACGCTCGTCCTCAAAGTCAACTTCCAGGACGTCGTTGTAGACGCGCTTTCCGAGCCGAGTCACTTTGGCACCGCGCACTTCGTCGCGTGGCCCGTTGACGTTGAGCATCGTCCCATTGGGCACCGCGTCGGTTCCGAGCAATGGCAGCAGCTCGGCCACGAACTCGGCCAGAGGGGCGAAGTCGACCTGCTGGCCCATGTCCTCGCTCCAGGGCCCATACAGATACTGGGAGACCGAGATGCCGCCCCAGCCCTGTACGAGAGCCTCCAGTGCAGCACCGACGGTGCCCGAATACGTGACGTCATCCCCGGCATTGATGCCGAGGTTGATGCCGCTCACCACCACGTCGGGAATGACGCCACCAAGCTTCAGGGCGGCGAACCGGACACAATCGACAGGGTTGCCGTCTACCGCGAATGCCGGTGAGCCGTCGGCGAGCTCCACCCTTTCCACGAGCATGCTGCGGCTGATGGTGAGCGCCCGACCGACCCCGCTGCGGTTTGAGGACGGCGCGATCACCGTGACGTCGGCGGCGGGCTCGATCGCCTGCTTTAGGGCAAGCAGTGCCGGCGAGTCGTAACCATCGTCATTCGTGATCAGAACGTGCGTCATGCGTCATCTCGTCGAGGCCCGCTGGATCATAGGTCACGCCCACCAGAGTCAACGCATGCGGCGGCGCCGTTCGGCCTGCCGCCCCGCGGGGGGCGCCGTCCAGTAGCGCCACGTACCGCTCCAGGTGCCACGCACCGCGTCCGACCAGCAGCTGCGAGCCAACGATCACCCGAACCATGTGGCGTAGGAACGCGTTCGCCTGGATGACCAGGACGAGCTCGTCATCACGCTCGAACCACCGGCATTCGGTGACGGTGCGATCGAAGAAGACGTGCTGGGTCTGAGTGGGCGTAAACGCCCGAAAGTC
>CAMYIK010000026.1 GCA_947258365.1 uncultured Thermoleophilia bacterium
CGCACCTGCCTGTTCGCGGAATGGGAGACCGACCTTCGCGAGCCGCTGCGAGCGGGCGCGAGCTCCGAAGAGATCCTCGCGGTCGTCCGAGGGGCGGTGGGGCGGAAAGAGCGCGGCCACCGCATGCAGGATCCGGAGTGGATCTACTCCGGCCGACCGATGAGCCAGATCGGCGGCTAGCTGGCCTAAGGCTCGACGATCTGGAAAGTCAGCGCGAAGCCCAACTATTGCGGTGAGTAGCTGCCTCCAGCATTGCCGCTCTCCTCCGAGGCGACGATAGCCGCCTCACAACCGGACGGTGCAGCGAGGTTCAACTTGCGTTCTGAGCGAGTGATGACGGTGAGTCCCACCGGCTCGTCGCGGGTGGTCCGTTCCCCCCCGCCCGGTGTCGTCTCGCCCGCAAGAGACGAGCGGTCGAGCGTCGGATCGTGAATCTGGGTCACGGCCACGGGAAAGCCCTGCGCACAAAGTGCGGCCACGGCGTCCGGACCCGCTGAGCCGGCCACGGACGGAACGACGATCGCCTCATTCGAATCCTCGACCCTGGCGCCGTCCCCGCACGCCACGCCGCCAAAGGCGAGCAGGCCCAGCACGGCGATTCCGAAAAGCACCTTCATGGCTCGAAAGGTAGGCAAGAACGGCCTGTACCTGCGGAGAGGCTCACGCATGCCTAACGATGGACAGATCCGCCGTTTGCATATGTAATGCATAGGCATGAGCACCACGATCTCACTCGGTGAGGCAGCTCGAGCGCTTGGCGTCAGCATCGACACACTGCGGCGCTGGGACCGCTCGGGGAAGCTGCGGACGGTTCGGGACGACCGCAACAGGCGTCAGGTGCCCCGCGAGGAGATCGACCGCCTCAGCGCGTCCCCACGCAGAGACGCGACGGGTCGGTCACTCTCCGCGCGCAACCGTCTCGAGGGCACCGTGCGCTCTGTGCAGATCGAGGGCGTGATGGCGCTCGTGGAGATCGAGGCCGGCCCGCACCGCATGATCGCCGCGGTGACGCGAGATGCGGTGGAGGAACTCGGCCTGGCACCGGGCGTACCGGCGAGCGCCGTCGTGAAAGCGACGGACGTGATGATCGACCGCCACCGATGAAGCGCTGGGCCGGCGTAGCGGTGCTCGCGCTGGCAGCCATCGCGGCGGGCTGCGGCTCCGACGGTGCATCGGACAGCCAGAGGGTGATCGTGGGCGCGGCGGCGTCACTCGAAGAACCCATGGCGGCGTTCGAGCTCGACTACGAACAGCGCCACCCCGATGTCGATCTGCGCATTCAGCGCGCCGGATCAGATGCGATCGCGGCCCAGATTCGCCAAGGCGTCGAAATCGACGTATTCCTCAGCGCGTCGTTCGAGTTGGCCGAAACGCTGCATGGCGAGCGACTCATCGAGCGCCCCGTCGCCATAGCCGGCAACTCCCTGGTGGTCATCGCGCCTACGGACTCACCGGTCGACGCCATCGAGGATCTTGACAACCCGGGCGTACGCCTCGCTATAGGCCAGCCCAACGTGCCCGTCGGTGCATACGTCCGCGACGCGTTGAGCCTCGTCGGAGACGCGTTTGCCATTCGCGCCATGGAGAACGTCCGCACCAACGAACTGGACGTCAACGGGATCGTAGGAAAGGTCAGCCAGGGTGTCGTGGACGCGGGAGTGATGTATCGAACCGACGCCGTCAGGGTTGATGGGCCGGTGAAGGTCATTCCGTTCGCGCGAGAAGACCAACCGGAGATCCGATACGCGGCCGCTCTCGTCAGCGAAAGCGCCTCACGGGACGCCTCTGGCGTGTTCGATGAACTCGTCGGCGAGCGCGTGCGCACGATCTTTGCCGAGCGCGGGTTCCGCTCGCCGTGAGCCGCTCCAAGGACCTCGCTTTCGCCGGAGCACTGATCGTCGCTCTCACGGCGACTCTGCTGGTGTTGGTGCTACCGGTCGCGGCCATCTTCACCCAGGCCGGGCCCGGCGAGTTGCTTGGGAGCCTCGGCACGCCCGAGGCCCGCGACGCCCTCGCGGTCTCAGCGCGATCCGCGGCAATCGCGATGGCAATCATCCTGACCATCGGAACGCCGGCGGCGTATCTGTTGGCGACCCGGTCCTTTCGAGGTCGGGAGCTGGCCATCACGGCAATCGAATTGCCGATCGTGCTCCCGCCCGCGGTCGCGGGAATCGGTTTGCTCGCGGCCTTCGGGCCGCGCGGCACCTTGGGCGGCCCACTCGACGGGCTTGGAGTGAGCCTGCCGCTCACGAGCACCGCGGTCGTCCTGGCAATGGTCTTCGTTGCGGCACCGCTCTATATACGTCAGGCGCAGGCCGCCTTCGTGGCGGTCGACCCGCGGCTTCTACAGGCGTCCCGCACGCTTGGCGCCAGCGAGCTCCGGTGGTTCTCGCGGGCCGCAGTGCCGCTCGCCGCTCCCGGGCTCGGCGCCGGCGCGACTCTCGCCCTCGGGCGCGCCCTCGGGGAGTTCGGGGCAACGCTCATGTTCGCCGGCTCGCTTCAGGGCGTTACCCAGACCCTCCCGCTCGCCATCTTCGAGACCTTCACGACCGACTTCACGGCGGCGCTTGGCTTAGGCGCGCTGCTGGTGGCCGTCAGCGCGGCGCTACTGCTCACCGTCAAGATCCTTGGAGGCGGTATTGGGCCTCAGCGTGCGCCTGGATACGCCGCTGCCCGCGTTCGCGCTGCGGATTGACGAGCGGATCGAGCGCGGCGTGCTCGCCTTGGTCGGACCCTCCGGCGCGGGCAAGAGCAGCGTGCTGGAAATGATCGCCGGCCTACGTCGACCGACATCGGGCTTGGTCGTACACGACGACGAGGCCTGGCTAGACACGGCGCGCCGCATCAACCGACCGCCGCAGAGCCGCCGGGTCGGCTACGTGTTTCAGGATCTCGCCCTCTTTCCTCATCTGAGCGCGCAAGACAATGTCGCGTGGGGCATACCTGGACCGCGAAAGGAACGCCATACACGCGCCCGGGAGTTGCTTAGACGTTTTGGAGCCGAGGATCTCGCGAGACGGCGAGCGGATCAGTTGTCTGGAGGAGAACGGCGGCGTGTTGCTCTCGCTCGGGCTCTGGGACGCGATCCTGACGTGCTGCTACTCGATGAGCCCCTCGGTGGACTCGACGCAACCAGTCGGCGGGCGGCAATCGACGAACTACGTGTCGCGATCGACGCCGTGCCTGGGCCGACCCTGCTCGTGACACACGACTTCGGCGACGCAGCGGATCTGGCGGATCACGTCGCGGTGATCGAGAAGGGACGGATCGTCCAACGGGGCACGCCCCATGAGTTGGGCGCATCCCCGGCGTCGCGCTTCGTCGCGTCCTTGGTCGGCGCCAACACGCTGAGCGGACAGGCGACCGCGCGCGGAGACGGCCTGACGAGTGTCCGCCTTGAGAGCGGCACGGAAGTAGTGAGCGCCGATCACGCCAGCGGCCGCGTAGTGGCAACGGTCTTCCCCGCCGACATCACGCTGACCGCTGATGAAGGAGATGGCTCGGCCTTGAATGCGATCACGGCGATCATCACCGGAGTGGCCACGCTTGGGCCCCGGACGCGCGTCCGACTTGAGGTGCCAGAGCCTCTCATCGCCGAGATCACGACCGTCTCCGCCGAGCGTCTCGGTCTCATGGCCGGGAGAGCCGTGATCGCGAATTGGAAGGCCACGGCAACCACTCTGGTGGCAACCGAATGATCGGCGTGGTGATTCTGGCCGCCGGCGCCTCTCGCCGCATGGGCACGCAGAAGCTTCACCTCCCGATCTGGGGCAAGCCGGTACTGCAGCATGTGATCGATGCCGCCATCGCGAGCGCACCCGAGGAGATCGTCGTGGTGACCAGCGACGCCACCGGACTCAATCGTGCCGTTTCGCTGCCGCCGCAGGTGCGCGTCATCGAGAACCGCGACTCAGAGTCCGGGCAGGCCAGCTCGCCATGATCCGCTTGGAGATCAGCCCGAGATGCGTCCCTCAACACTGCGGGAAATTCGCGACGCGGCGGTACGTCTGGAAGGCCCAATCGCACGTGCGCGGTACGAGGACGGCTTCGGCCACCCTGTTGTCCTTCAACGCGACATGTGGCCGGAGGCAATGGCTCTGAGGGGAGACCACGGGGCAAGGACGCTGGTGACCGGCGGGCGTGTGGTGGAGGTAACGATCGACGGACCCGCGCCTCCCGACCTGGACACCCCGGACGCTCACCGGGAGGCGCTTACTAGACCAGCCCCGGAATGACGCGGTGGCGGACCCGCGCGGCGTATTCGTCGTAGTCGGGATAGGCCTCACGCAAGAGCTGCTCTTCTCGCTCGGCCTTGGCGTCGAAGAACACGATCACCGCAACCACCGCGGCGAAGCCCGGTGGCGTCAGCCAGATGACCCACCAACCGAGCGCGATGATCGCCACCCCGAGGTAGAGCGGATGACGGACCCAACCAAACGCGCCGGTCTGGATCAGGCCCCCATCGGTCACCGGTGTCGGCTTAGGCGTGAGGGCTCGGCCGAGCAAGCGCGACACGTGCCGGTCCAGTGCGAAGCCCGCCGCCATCAAAACGAGACCCGCGAGGATCGAGAGCAGGTTCGGCCGCTCGAGCGGCCAACCGAAGATCGCGCCCATCGCAGGCACGTAGATGACTGCTCCCAGTAGGACCGCGATTTGGGCCATGACCCACGAGCGATCTGACACGCCGTCCCTCCGTCGATCGACGGAGGGATTCTCTCAGGTCAGCTCACGGGCAGGACGAGGAGCGCTCGAACGCCAGGCAGGTGTCAAATCCGGGCCCGTCTTCGCCGACGTCGATGCCCGGTCCGCCGAGCAGCTGGTCAGCGAGGCCGCCTCCTGAGACGCGGTCCCGTCCGTCATTCCCGCTGACGAAGTCGAAGCCGGCTCCACCAAAGAGCTTGTCGTCGCCGAGGCCGCCGATGACACGGTCGTTGTCACCCTCACCGCGGATCATGTCGCGGCCTTTTCCACCGCGGAGAGTGTCCGATCCCGAACCGCCAAGGATCGTGTCGTCGCCCTTGTCGCCGCGCACATCGTCGGCTGCCGGACCGGCCATGACTCGGTCGTTGCCGTCGCCGGCACGAACCGTGTCTCCGCCAGGCCCCGCCTCGACGGTGTCGTTGCCGCTTCCCGCGGTGATGCGATCGTCGCCGGTGCGACCCCGTACGCGGTCGGATCCATCGCGACCGAGTAGACGGTCCTTGCCCTCACGACCGATGATGGTGTCGCCGCCGGAGCCGCCGTCGAGCTCGTCGTTGCCGGCACTGCCGAAGAGTTGATCGTCGCCCGCGTTGCCGCGGAGCATCTCTCCATCAGCTCCGAGCAGGTCGCCGCGCGGGCCGGCGAAGAGGCGATCGTCGCCTTCACCGCCGCCGAGCTGGTCGCGACCCGGGCCGCCATAGATGGAGTCTCCGCCGCCGTCACCGAACGCCCGGTCCTTGCCGCCGTTCAGGCAGATCGTGTCGGGACCGTCGAGACCGAAGACGATGTCGTTGCCACCGAGCGAGACGATGGTGTCCGCGCCCGGCGTACCCATGATGATGTCGTCACCGGGAGTGCCGACGATGGTGGCTGCGAGGCCGGCGCAGGTCACGGGTTCAGGCGCCGACTGGCCTGCCGGTGCGAGGGCGAACGCCCCAGCCGCGCCAGCGGCAAGGGTGGCCAGTACAACGGCGCGGGCACGGCGGCGGGAGGTGAGCGTAGAGCGTGCCATGTGACTCCTATGGCACTGAATGGGGGCCGGTGTGCCGACTTCACGGCCGGCAGGCTGCAGGCAACTGAGTTAGCTCGCGAGGTTCAACGACTCTCACGACTAGGGGGTTTCGCCGATTCTCGGAAGTTCGCGACCAGAGCGAGCTAAAGGGCCGACAAGCAGGGCGATCGACGGGTAGGCAAGCTTGCGATTTCGCCGAACGCATCACCCATTCGTCAGCAGAAACTGGGAGACTTCGCGCCCTGATGTCTCGCCGAGTCATTGTCATCAGCGTCGGCGCAGTGGTCGCCGTGCTGGTCGGGCTGGTCGCGGTTTTCTTCTTTCTGGCCTCGAGCAGCTCCGCCTCGAGCATTGCCGGCGCCGCTGAGGACTTGAGCTCTGAAGAGCGCGTGGCCCGCGATCCGGAGCCGGGCTTGCCGGCCCAGGGCGTCTACGAGTTGGTCGTCACCGGCAGCGAGACGCTCAGTCGCGGACCGATATCGGTCAAGAGGGACCTGCCGGACCGAGCGCCGATGATCGTGCGCCACACCGACATCGGATACGAGACGGAGATCCGGTACTCGAGCGACCACGTCGAATGGGTGCGCTACCGCCTTGCAGGGCCCGGTGCCTCAGCGACCTGGGCCCAAACCAAAGTCGGAGCGACCGGCGTCTCGACCACACGGCCGCGTGAGTGGAGCCCGCCCCCGCTGCGCCTGCCTATGGATGTCGCCGTCGGTGACACCTGGGAGGGCGACTACAAGTCTGGCGACCTTGCCGTCCGCATCGAAAGCGAAGCCCTAAGGGAAGACACGGTGACCGTCGGTGGGCAGTCCGTCGATGTGATCGTGATCGAATCCACGCAGACCGTCGAAGGCGAATACAGCGGATCGCGACGCGAGCAGTTCTTCTACTCAACCGAGAGCGGGCTCGTCGTCCGCTACGTCATCGAGTCAGATCTCGATGGCCCGGTGGACCTGCGGTTCGACGCCGACCAGGCTCTCGCGTCGCTCGAGCCACTGCTCTAAACCCACGGTTCATTCGGTTGTGAAGCACGCCCTAACGGCGGGCTGGCACTCTAGTGGGGGTCGCTTGGCAGGGTGCGGTCGAGGAAGCTGAAGACCACTTCGCGCTGACGCCGAGTCAGGCGTCGAAGGCGTGGCAGCACGTCATCCTCGAAACTCTCCGAGTCGAGCCTCTTTGCGGTAACCGTTGCCGCTCTGATGGCCTCTTCGGCTTCCCAGCGGTCGACGGGGGGATCTGGATAAGGAGCAAGCATCGTGTGAATAAGTCTCCGAACGCCGTTGCGATCACGCTACTAACCGGCCGTTCAGAGTGAGCTATCGGCTTTTCCTGGTGCGTGCATGAATTCCAACGCCTGCAGCAAGGTTCGGTGAGTTTGAGCAGTGCCGACGCTTCCCAACACCGGCGTTGCGGAAGTCATCGCCCTAGGTGCAGGCACGGCTAGGATCGGTTCGATGCCGACTTCAATCGTCACCGGCGGTGCCGGATTCTTGGGTTCACACCTGTGCGATCGGTTGATCACGGCCGGCCACAGCGTGTTTTGCGTCGACAACCTCGAGACCGGCTCCCTCGAGAACATCGCGCACATCAAGGACCGCTCGTTCGAGTTCGTGCAGCACGACATGATCGAACATCTCGAGCTGCCGGATGCCGTGGACTTCGTTTTCCATTTCGCGTCCCCGGCGAGCCCGATTGACTACCTTCGGATTCCGCTGCAGACTCTCAAGGTCGGCTCCTACGGCACACACAATGCGCTCGGATTCGCCAAAGCCAAGCGGGCCGCTTTTCTCCTCGCCTCGACGAGCGAAGTCTACGGCGACCCGCAGGTGCATCCGCAGCCTGAGGACTACTGGGGGCACGTCAATCCCATTGGACCGCGGGGCGTCTACGACGAGGCCAAGCGGTACGCCGAGGCCATGACCATGGCCTACCACCGCCAGCAGGGCGTCAACACTCACATCGTTCGGATCTTCAACACGTATGGGGCGCGAATGCGGCCTCACGATGGCCGTGCGATCCCGACCTTCTTGCGCCAAGCCATGGACGGCGATCCCATCACGGTCTTTGGTGACGGCTCTCAGACCCGCTCCTTTTGTTACGTCTCGGATCAGGTGGATGGCTGCATCCGCTTGATCGAGAGCGAGTACCACCTGCCGGTGAACATCGGGAACCCAAACGAATTCACCATCGCGGAGCTGGTCGAGCACGTCATTCGGCTCACCGGCAGCAGATCAGAGGTCATCCACGAGGCACTCCCTCAAGACGATCCACTCGTCCGTCGACCGGACATCGGCTTGGCCCGACGCCTTCTCGGCTGGGAGCCGACCGTGGAGCTCGAGGAGGGGCTGACCCGGACCATTGAGAGCCTTAGCCGCACGGCGACCGCAACGGTCACCGGCGGCCAATAGCTCAGACACCCGCGGCCCCGCTGGCCCGATTCGTCGCCGGGTAGCGCGCCTCTCGCCAGCTAGGCTGCGCGCCGCATGATTCCGGCCATCAGCATCAGCATCGCTCTCGTGCTGGTGGGTCTGGCGATCTGGGGCGTCGCGTTGTTCGCGCTTGGCCGGCCGCCCGATCGACCGTTTCTGATCGTCGTCGCGATCGCCGAGGTCGAGCTCCTCCTGCATGCCGGCGCGGCGCTGGTCGGACTGGTCGGAGGCCATGAGACCGAGTCCCTGCCGCAATTCCTCGGCTACTCGCTTGCAAGCGTGGCACTGCTGCCCGTGGTGCTTCGCCCTGGCCAGGATGCTGCCCGGACACGCTGGGACAGCATCTCGATCGCCGCCGTCTCGATCGCATTGGCCGTGGCCGTACTGCGCCTGCTCTCGTTGTGGTGAGCGACGCGCGGCCCAACCTGGACGGCCCCGGCCGCCTGCTCGCGGTGGTCTACGGCATTTTCGCCGTGTCGGCGGGTGCCCGGTCCGCGTTCCAGATCAGCGACGACTTCTCCCTCGCCCCGCTCGCCTACTCGCTGTCGGCAGCCGCCGCAGCGATCTACCTACTGGCCGCAATCTGCTTCTGGAGACCCTCCGGGCGGGCCTGGAGCTTGGCCGTCGCCGCTCTTGTCATCGAATTGGTCGGGGTCGTCTCGGTGGGCGCCTTGAGCATCGCCCGAGATGATCTCTTCCCGGATCAGACCGTCTGGTCGCAGTTCGGCGCGGGGTACGGATTCGTGCCGCTCGTCCTGCCGATCGCCGGACTTGCCTGGCTGATGCGCCCGGCGACTCGCCGCGAGTTCTCCGCCTAGCCGGTATCTGCACGCAATTTCAGACCGATCTTGCTCGACTATGTGCGGTTCGTCACGTACTATTACCTGCCAAACCAGTAGCGGGCAGCCACCCCCAGGCCCGCTTCGAGGCAGTCGCGGGGAGGCAACCATGCACGGAACAGTCGCACGGCTACTTCAGGAAAAGGGCGAGGTCGTCTGGACGATCGCGCCGAATGCGTCGGTCTATGAGGCACTGAACCTAATGGCCGACAAGGAGGTCGGTGCGCTCGTCGTAATGGACGCCGGGATCCCGATCGGGATCATGTCTGAGCGCGATTACGCGCGAAAGGTCATCCTGCTCAAGCGAGCATCCGGCGAGACTCGCGTGGACGAAATCATGACCCGCGAGATGTGGCCGGTAGACCGCAGCCAGAGTGCGATCGACTGCATGACGCTGATGACCGAGCACCGCCGTCGGCATCTGCCGGTCATTGAGGACGGTCGGCTCGTCGGGCTGATCTCCATTGGAGATGTGGTCCACGCCGTGATCTCCGAGCAGGAGTTCTTCATCAAGCAGCTGGAGAACTACATCTGTAGCTAGACCACGGGGCTCTGTTCAGGGTGCCCGGAAACTCAAGCTCCCGGAATCGCCCACTGATGTTCTTTGGTGGGCGATTCCCCGTCTCCAGCGACATAACACGAAGCGAACTCGTCGAGCCCGACGCACTTCTTGGCGTCGTCACCCCATCTTCGTGTCCTTCTGTTGGCCGGTTCGCTGATCGGACTTCTGCTGACCGTCGCGGTGGTCGGCGGCGTTGGCTTCCTCGCGGCCGAGAGCAATATCGACGGCCTCGCCAATCGGGATGAAACCCGGAGCGTCGCGCTCGTGGAGGCCGAGCGGCATCTCGTATCGGCACAGGATGCGTTGGGGCGTGCGGCCGTGGCCTCGAACGCGGCAACGCGCTTCGGCGTCGCCGACTCACTCATGGGCGAGGGGCTTGAGGACCTGGTGGCCCTTGCGGACGATGCTCTGCTGCACGCGAAACGCTCAGGCCGCGACCGTGTGGTGGTTGCGGGACGCGAACCTGTGGATCCCGTGCCTGAGGACCGTCACCGGAGCAATCAGGGGCCGCACGGGCGGAGCACGCCGACGCCTAGCCGGGGGCCGCAGCGACGGCTACTTCGTCTTGCCGTTCCCCTTGTCGCTCTTGCTGGAGCCTTCACTCTGGCCGCCACCTGAGCCGGCTGCCGGCGGGTCGGGCTTCTAGAGCGCGGGAGCCGCCGGGGCCTTTTCTTTGCTGGCGCCGGATCCGTTCTTCTGACCTGGAGCGGTTTCCCCGGCGTTGGCATCCGTGCCGTTGCCGGGGGTCCCCTCCGTGGGAGCTTTGCCCTTGGCGGCATCTGAACCCTTTGCAGGCACGCTCGAGCTGGGTGCGCCTTTCGCGGAGGGGGCTATCGATACTGTGCTTCTTCTCCGTCGCACTCAACGCTGCTGGACCGATTGCCCATGGGCCGCGGACCTACGGCTCGACCATCGACGGGGGCGCTTTCGTCGGAAAACCGCTCAGCGCCACCTAAGATGGTTCCCGAGGTGACTACTTGAGCTTTCCCCAACCGTTCTACAGCTGGCGTCCCCACCCCTGGCACGGCCTGTCCGTGGGCGATGACCCGCCGGGCACCATCAACGCCTTCATCGAGATCACCCCATTCGATCTCGTGAAGCTCGAGGTGGACAAGGAGACCGGCTACCTGCGCGTCGACCGCCCGCAGCGCTCGTCTTCACAGCCGCCTGCCCTCTACGGGTTCGTGCCACGCACCTACTGCGGCAAACGCGTCCGCGATCTCATGCCTGGCGCGGCGAAGGGTGACGGCGACCCCCTTGACGTCTGCGTGCTCAGTGAGCGGCAGATCACCCGCTCGGAGATCATCGTGCCGGCGAGGGTCGTCGGCGGCCTACCGATGATCGACGGCGGCGAGGCCGATGACAAGATCATCGCGGTGCTGGTCAACGACCCCGCGTGGTCGCACGTGGAAGACCTCTCGGATCTACCCGAGGTCATCGTCGAGCGGCTGCGTCACTACTTCATGACCTACAAGCTCATGCCCGGCGAAACCGCCGAAGTATCGATTGACGCCGCCTACGGTCCGGAGCACGCACACGCGGTGATCAAGGCTGCGATTGATGACTACGAGGAGCGTTACGGAGCGCACCAGTAGTTGCCGCGCTCATCGCGCGTTGGTCAATGTCAACACACCGATTGATGGCCTGACCCCGAAACGCACTCGCGGGGCGTTCCGGCGTTCTCGACCGACGCCGGTCGACACGTAGATCGAGTGACCGTCGAGCCGATGCAGACCCCCGGCGGCCACCGAGCGCCGAACGATCGAGTTGGTAAACGGCGGCCCGAAGAACGGGAGTGAGACCTGGCCTCCGTGGGTGTGGCCGGCCACGACAAGATCGATGTCGTCGTCAGGAGAGAATCGTTCGATCTCCCCGGGACGGTGAGAGAGAACGATCCGCACCGGATCCGTCGTGGCCGGCGCGAAGAAGCGATCGGTCGCGAAATCGAGAGCGAATTCGTCACCCAGAAGGCTGATGCCCAAGATGCGGATTGGGGCCCCTCGCACGGTGATGTCGATGGTCTCGTTGTCGAGCAGAACGACATTGGTGCCCTCGGTGATCACTCGCAGCCCGAACTGACGGTCGCTGTCACCTCTGACGACGGCCACATGGGGAACCTCATCACTGAGGCGCTGCATCACAGCGGCGAATTGCGGAGCCCGTTCCCGGAAGTCCTCGAAGGACATCTGCCAGAAGTCGCCGGGGATGAGGACGATGTCAGGCTCTTCCTCCAGCAGCCGATCGATGGCTCGCTGCTCGTAGTCGCCGATCGAGTCGGTCTGCAGATCCGCCAGAACGCCAACCTTTACGTCGATGGGAACGGCGGACTCGAGCGGCACCTCCACGCGGTCTGCTCGAAGCCAGAACGGCTCCACGAAAGATGCGTAGATCCCAAGGGGTGCGCCGACGGTCAGGCAAACAAGCACGACACGAAACCACGTCGAGGCTCCGCGCTGAGTGACCAAAGTAATGACCGCAGCCAACGGTAGGCCAATGGTCGCGATGCCATAGATCAGATGAAGCGCCGCGAACCTGTCGGGACCGAGACCAAGACCTACGAGGGCAAGCGCGGTGAGTGAAGCCACCAGACCGACCCCCACCCCGACGAGCAGGCCGGTGCCCTCGGAGCCGGCGCGCAACGCGCGATTGGTCGACAACGCGGCCGCCAGTGCGATCAGCACGGACGCCACGATCACCAGCTGGGCGAATCCAATGGTCACGGACGCGAGACGATAGACTGGGCATCGGAAAACGCCAGGTGACGCCGGTTACGCACCAGAGCCCCGAACCCTCTACGAGACAGCGCGCGCATAGAGATCGGTCCAGAAGGGTTTACCTCTGCGCCCATGTCGATCAGGGTGCGGCCATGACCACATCCGCGCACTCGATCCTCATCCGAAGTCTCGCCATCCTGCTCGCCCTCGGGATAATGGCCGCGTTCGCGGCGCAAGCACAGGCCGCAGGGAAGGGAAAGCCCAAGCCGGACCGCTCGCGCATCGACTTCGCGGGACACGGCTGGGACGTCAAGTCCTCGGGATCTCGCGTGGGGCCGGGCCCGAACGTCTTCAGCGCACGCAACGTGAGAGTGGACAGAAACGGCGATCTGCGCCTTCGGGTCCAGAAGCGGCGGGGACAGTGGACGAGCGCTGAGGTGATCCTCGACCGGCCACTCGGGCACGGCACGTATGCGTTCGAGGTCAGTACGCCGCTCGGAGACCTCGACCCCAACGTGGTGTTCGCGATGTTCACGTGGAGCGATGATCCTGCTCAGAACAACCGCGAGATCGACATTGAGTTCAGCCGTTTTGGCGATCCGTTGTCGCCGGTGAACGCCCACTACACGGTGCAGCCGTACACAACTCCCGGCAACGGCGACTCGTGGACCATGCCCAACCTGCCCGATTCACGCCACACGTTCAGCTGGCTGCCTGACCGCGTGAGGTTCGGCAGCACCTCCGGGCTTCACGACCTCCGCTCGTGGAGCTACACCAACCCGACGGGAGTTCCGGACGAGGGCGATGCCCAGCTGAGGTTCAATCTCTGGCTCTTCGGAGGAAACGCTCCGCTCGACGGGCGGGCAACCGAGATCGTGATCTCCGACTTCACCTTCATTCCCGCTTAGGACCAGGGTGCGGCGGCACCTGCTTCCGAGAGCGGAACAGCCGGACCTCGGACGTTCTCGGCGGAGCTAGTGCCGCCTCATGACCGGACGGGGCGGTTGGAGTTCCCGTTCGCGGCGCCACTGCCGTTGCCCTGATTGACATCGCCCGTGATGTCGTTCCCGTTGCCCTGACCGTTGCCGTTGGCATTGCCATTGCCTTGGCCGTTGCCGTTGCCCTGGGCGTTTCCGTTGCCAGGGCCTTCGGGATTCACACCACCGGAGGGGGGTGCGGAATTTCCGTCACCAGTCGGCGGGCTCTCCGGCGGCGGGCTCTCCGGCGGCGGGCCGCCGCTGCCGCCCTCGCCACCTTCTGATGACCCGGACCCGCTACCCGGGTCCGCCGGGTCGATTGTGATCTCGTCAGCGGGGTCGCCGGCCGTGGGCTCTTCGGTATCCGGCGCCACAGCGGATGCTGGAGGCTCGGCCGCGACCCGCCGTGGCTCCAGCGGAGTTGCGCCATCTCCAGGACTCCCACCGAACTCCGGCGCCCGGGCATCGGATCCATTGGGTGAAGGCCTGTTAGCGAGGTCCGGACGGTCGCCGGCGCCCGGAACATCTTTCGGAGGCTTGCTGAGGGTCGCACCCTGAGCTCTGACGGCGTCCTCCAGCGAGACGGCCGGAGAGGGTGCCGGAGCGACGTACGTGACGGCTTCTTTGCCACCGATCAACGCGAGTGGAGCGGCGATCGCGTCCACCGGCGCGACGGGCAAGGCGACGATCGCAACGGTCGCCGCGCCTACAGAGCCGATGCTGGTGCCTGATGCGGAGACCGACGACCATGGCACCCGGGCCACCGCGGGAAGGTAGGCGAGCCATGCCAGAGGGCCGATCGCAGGTCGCATTCCACCGACGGACATGCTGAGCATGGCCCGAACGACCGCCGGGTCGAAGTGAGTACCCGAGCAGTCGACGAGCTCCTTCCGCGCGTCGGCCACCGACCTCATGCGTGAGTACGACCGTGGCGAGGTCATGACATCGAAGGCATCCGCGACGGCGACGATGCGACCGCCGAGAGAGATGTCGGATCCCGAGAGGCCGTTGGGGTAGCCCGATCCATCCCATTTCTCATGGTGGTCAGCGACGGCTTCACACCACTCGCCAAGCCAATCCCTCAACGGCTCCACCAAGCGGACGCCCTCTTCTGCGTGGCGACGGACGACATCGAGTTCGGCCGGCGTGAGGTCGCCACGCTTGTTCAGGAGGTCGCTCGGCACCGTGAGCTTTCCGACGTCGTGAATCAGCGCCGCCCAGTTGAGCAGGTCGCGATCGTGTGATGAGAGGCCCATCTCCGCGGCGATCACTTGGCAATAGGCACGCACGCGCTCGGAGTGGCCTCGGGTCGTCCAGTCGTGCTGCCCGAGAGCCGTGACGAGACGGAGCAGCCTTTCCGCCGCTTCGGCGAGCGTATCGCTGCTACCGGTGGCCCTTGCCTCTCTGAGCTCCTGCTCCAGCTCTCGAGCGTTCATGGTCCCCATTGCCATCAGCATTCGTGACGGGGCCTTGTCGGGGAACACCAGCGACAGATCGAGCATCAGGGCGAGGGGAATCAGGCGCCTCGCCTGGTGGTCGACGACGAAGAGCAGTCCGGACGCAATCGCGCTCAAGCCGATCCAGAAGAGCACGACGGTGCCAAGCGATGCGTCGTGGGGAACGAGTTGCTCCGCGGCGATCCAGACGGCGATCGCCGACACGGCGAAGGGCCCGAACATCACGAGGCCGCGAACCAACGCGGCGGCGACAGGGCGGCCTTCCCATCGGCTCTCATCGATTGGCGCGTGGCCAAGAAGCTTCATCGGCCCACGCTTTCCGCGGCCTCACTCATGTGGAGCGACCCGCAACTACAGAACCAGGGGCCTGCCCGATAGGGGGATTCCCTAGCGATTGTGGGGCACTCGCGCAGATTCGAACTCCGCTTTTTTGTCCGCAGACGGGGCCGGTGGGCCTACCCCGAGGAAGGAATCAGCGCTGGGGAATCTTCATAGGCCGCTGACAGCAAAGTGCGGAATTGCGCCCTGGCCTGTCCGGCGTGCCCCTAGGACGGTCGATGGTCATGCGGCAGGTCGGAACGGGGAGCTCGAAGGTATGCGTATGGGGTCACCAGACCGAGATTCGACGCGCGAGAGGTGTACACGTCGGCGTAGCGCTCTACCTGGCGAGCGAAGATGCTCTTGTCGATGCCGGCCCGCATGATCGGTCCCCACCGCGGGTTGGTCAGCTCGCTGGAGCGCTTGGCGAGCGGGGCGATGATCTCGTCGGCCTCACGGATGGCGGTACCGAGCTCCCCGATGTCGTCTTCGCCCTCTTCGCCTCGCAGGCCCCGGAGGCGCGCAACCGCGTGGCGTCGCTCGAGCGCCTCTTTCCGGCCCATCAACGACACCAGCTCGTGCTCGGCTTCGGCGAACTTCTCGGCCTCTCGGATCTCTTCTTCGAGCTCGTGCACGATCAGGGCCGTGCGCCATCGCAGGGTGATCTTCGTGACGTGAACATCGCCGAACAGGTGGTCACCGACATAGAGGATCTCGTCGCCGCGGAGGCCAAAGCTCTGCTCGACCAGCACGGCATCTCCTCCGACGTACACCCCTCCTCGCTCGAGTGGGCCGTAGTGGGGCTCCAAGAGACCGGCGTCGTCCACCAGACGAAAGACGGCGTGACGAGAAGTGAAGAAGTCGGGCTTGCGCGCCGAGACGATCACCAAGTCAAAGAGGTCGCGCCAGGTTTGGCCGCTGGGCACGAACGGATCGACCGCCAGCCGCATCGCCTGTCGGGTGTAGGCCCAATCCGAGTTGGTGATCAGCAATACGAGCTTGCCGGCAGCCCGTTGGTCGATCAGCGTCTGTGCCACGTCAGGGTCCGGCTCGATGAAGCGGTCAGGATCCTCGAGGATCGCCGGCTTGAGCTCCGACCGATTGTGGACCTGGTCGATCGCTTCTCCAACGGCGGCGTAGAGGCCGCCGTAGCCGACGATGCCGGGCAGATTGCCGGCGTCCAGATCGTCGACCAGCTGCCCGTAGAGGCTCGACTGCGAGAGAGAGAACATGGTGTTGGTGAACTCCCACCGCGGCTCGGAGAGATCGACCGAGGCTCCGGCATATGCCTCTCGTAGCTCGTCGAACTCAAGCAAACGCGTGCCATGGCAGGCGCGGATGACCCGACCGAACCGCGTCGCCTTCACCAGGTTGCCGAGTTCGAGATCGAACACGAGACCTTGTGTTACCGCTCCGGCGTCGAAGTGGAGCCTCTCGACAGGCCACCCTCTCTCCGCGATCAAGGGGACGGCGTGCTCGAAGGCCGCCCGCTCCCACTCGTCGGTGCAGTACGGCACGAGCGTGTAATCCATGTCGTAGCCGATGGCCCGCATGCTGCGCAGGTTCAGCGTGCGATTCGGCCACACCCGCCGCTCGGGCGGAATGCTCGGGGAGACGTCCACCGACCACACCTTGACACGCCACACCGCCAACTCCCTCCCCAAGTGCGATCCAGGACTCCTCCTGCGGTACGGCGTTCCTGCCGCAGCGTGCGGGTTTTCCTGCCGATATCGCCGCGTGCGCCTAGTCGGACTGGGGGCCCTTGCCTAGGCCCTCGGGCGGCGCGGCACGGACCGATGCTGACTATCAATGCTCATACCCCCCTCACAAATTCCCCACAGGGATCCTCCAGATGCCCAGGACGGTCCCGGCTGAAGAAAGGCCCAGACCTCATGGTTGCCCTGAATCGGTCTTCCCGAGCCCGTGTCGCCCTGACGGCGTGCCTCACGGCCGTCATGGCTCTGTTCCTCCTTGCCGGCCAAGCGACCGCGGCCACCCAGTCCGCGTTCGTGACCTTCCAGGACCCGGGCGTCTCGCCGGGATCCGGTCTTGGATTCGGCCTCTACAACTTCGAGGTGGCGCACGAAGGCGCAGAGGACCACCCCTTCGCGCCAGGCGTCAAGCGTGGCCACTGCGTCGAGGCGACCGTCGACGGCGCCGACGGCGTCACGACTCTCAAGACCGGCGATGACGTGGCCGTCAACCCCACGCCGCCGACTACCGATCAGGCCAACCGCGTCGCCTGGCTCCTACTCTCGACGCTTTACCGCCAGGACAACCCTGGCCCGACACTCGCGCTGGACCAGATCGCTGACGCGCATCAGAGCGCCATATGGCAGTACACCGACCCAACGGAGACCGAGGTGATCTTCTCCGAGGATGAAGCCGTGGCCGCGGAGGCCACCACGCTGGTCGCCAACGCCGAGCTTCACAAGAGCGCCGCCCAGCAGAAGGCGTCAATTGCCGCCACCGGTGTCGCCACCTGCGGACCCGGCACCCGGGGCGTCGAGGTCAAAGGCGCGCCATTCAGCACCGCGCAGCTCACCGTCACGAGCGGAGGCGGATTGTTCCCCGGTGGAGTAACCGGAGTAAGCCTGGATCTTGGCCCGACGGGAACCGCGTCCACGACGATCGCCAGCGGCGTCGGCACCGTCGCGATCTCGGCGACGGTTCAGGAAGCCACCCTGGTGGACGCCGACTTCGAAGAGACTCAAGACCTCGTCTACACCGAGTCCACCCCGGTCACCGTGACCCTCTCCATCGAGTTCCCGGCATGCACCGTGCCCGCGGCGCCGACTCAGCCGACGGCGCTGATCCCGGTGTCGGCGACTCCGCGAGCAAAGCCTCGACCGGCGATTCCCGCCCGTCTCCGGATCACCAAGCGCGGACCGAAGCGCGCACGTGCCGGTAAGCGGATCAAGTACACGATCATCGTGCGCAACACGTCGCGGGTGCGTGCACGGAACCTGGTCATCCGTGACCGACTGCCGGCCGGAATGGTGCTCACCAGGCGCAACCGTGGTGTCCGCCAGAACGGCCGTAACCTGATCATCCGCGTTGGGTCGCTTGCCGGTAGGCGAAGCGTCCGGCGGGTGGTGACGGTGCAGCTGCTCCGGACGACCAAGGGCCGCAGGTGCAACGTCGCAACGGCGAACGCCTCGAACGCCAAGCGGGTCCGCGCCCGCTCATGCACCCGCGTGAGCCGGGTCGTCCAGAAGGTCCTGCCTGCGGTCACCGGCTAAAGACTCAGGCAACGTAGTCCTCAGCTAAACCTGACCCTCGCCGCTTGACGGTGGCGAGGGTCCGTCCCCGTCGCGAAAGGCGACGTGCAGCCGGTCGTCTGGGCCGGCCGGCTCAGCGGACGGTGTTCCCAGCAACCCTAGGCCCGAAGTCAGCAGATAGGCGGTGAGCACGGCCACTCCGGCCGGGGCTGCCTCAATTGGCCCAAGGCCCACCGTGAACACGACCAACAGCACCAAGCTGAAAGGCGCTTTGAGTGTCGCTCCGGCAAGAGCCACCAGTAGGCACGAGAAAGTGAGCCCGAGCGGCAAGTCGGGAAAGATCTGGTGAACGGCGAGCCCGGCGGAGCCCCCGATGAACAGCGACGGCATCACTGGCCCGCCGATGAAGCCGGTGCCGAGACTGATCGCCATCGCCACGATCTTGGCCAGCACGATGCCCACCAGCAGCGTCGCGCCGAGGGAGTCGGCCATCTCGATCGCCCCGGTCAATTGCTCCTTCCCGGAGGCGAGCGTAAGCGGGAAGGCGACACCGATCACCCCGAGCGCGATCCCACCGAAGGTGGTCAGAAGAACCGGTCGCTCGGCAAGCGGCCGGACCGCCCGGCGCACCGTCATGATCGACGTCCCGAGCAGCACAGCCAGCAAGGCTGCGAGCGCTCCCAGGGCGATCGCCATGAAGAAGTGCCACTCCGCCACGTCGTAGCCGGGCACCTCGAACAGCTGCAGAAAACCCGGCCCGACAGTCGCGAAGAAGACGAAAAAGCCGAAGAACGCGGCAACCAGATTTGGGATCAGAATCGCGTAGTAGCGATCGGATCGCGGCCGGGCGATCTCGGAGACGAGCAGCGTGCTGATGAACGGCGAGGTCAGCAAGCCGCCAACCCCGCCGGTGATGCCGCTCAGGGTGTTGACTTGGCGCATCTCCTCCGGCAGGTCGCGGCGCTCGGAAATCCATTCCCCGAAGGCGCCGCCGGAACGGGTCCCCGCATCAAAAGGGCCGAGGCTCGCCCCACCGATCAACGACACGGCAGAGACGAGTACCGTCTGCGGGGCGGTACGCCAGTCGACCCTCGCTTCCTGAATGGAGGCGAGGGCCCCTGAGGGGTCCTGCGGCACCCGCATCCACACGCGAAGCAGCCCGACCAGCAGCCCGGCGCCCGCGGTCATCGCGATCCACCACGGCTCCCCGTCGAAGAAGCCGAGCGCGAGGTCTTCCGGCCAAATGAGGTCGGTCCCGAGTTTGACCACGCTCACGAACGCCAGCCCGGCCAGGCCCGCGAATACGCCGATGGGTACCGCGTAGCCCACGAGGCGCCAGAAGTCTGGGTCTCGCGCGAAGGGCCTCATTCGCTAACCCTATTGGCACCGAGGCTCGTGCGTGCCGATCTGCTTGACGCCCGTGCCGTATCGAGGTTCTACTGCTGGTGGCTCAGTTCGACGAAACCGAGAAGGCGGCGCAGCTCAATGCCTGAATCCCAGCCCAACATCCTCATTCTTTTCGGCGACGACATCGGTTGGTACAACCTGAGTCACAACAACCGGGGTGCGATGGGGTACGAGACCCCGAATATCGACCGCATCGCGCGTGAGGGCGTCGACTTCACCGACTACTACGCCCAGCAAAGCTGCACCGCCGGCCGCGCCGCGTTCATCACCGGCCAGAACCCGGTCCGCACCGGCCTGACGAAGGTCGGTCTGCCCGGAGCGACGCTCGG
>CAMYIK010000027.1 GCA_947258365.1 uncultured Thermoleophilia bacterium
CGCTGACGAGCAGAAAGAGGCCAAGGAGGACACCGTCGAGGCCTGGGGTCGCTCAAGCGACAACCCGGTCGGCGGCTGGTACGGGCTGAAGAAGGGCCTGCGCGGTCGCTTCGGCAACTACATCCCGCCGGTGCTCGAGACCCTCGGGTTGGCCGAGGTGGAGCACAACGCCCGCAACAACAGAATGCGTGCCAAGTGAGCACGAGCTACCGCGTTGAGCGCGACATTCAGGCCCCCTGGAGAAGATCTTGGCGCTGCTGACCAACTCGGCGAGCTATGACGACTGGAACCCCGCGGTGCTCTCACTCGAGGGCACGATCGCTCTCGGGGAGACCATCGACCTGGTGTCCATCGTCAACCCCAAGCGGACCTTCAATCTCAAGGTGGCCGAGTTCGTGCCGCCTTCGCGAATGGCCTGGTCGGATGGAATGCCGCTTGGTCTTTTCAAAGGCGTCCGCACATACGTGTTGGAGCCTCAGGGTGGTGGAACGACCCGCTTCACCATGGAGGAGCTCTACTCCGGTCTCATGGCTCCGCTCATCACCAAGGCGATTCCCGACATGACCGACTCGTTCGATCAGTTCGCCGACGGGCTGAAGTCCGCCGCCGAGGCCTAGGACACGCGCTCAAAGAGATACGCGAATGCCGATTCGGTGTACGCGACACCTCGGCCCCTCTCGTGAAGCAGGCCCGGGGAGAGAGCCATCGGTGACTTCTGCACGAGGTAGTCGTCGAGATTCGAGGTGGCGACGCGGTAGTCACCGGCGCGAGCCAAGATGACTCCGGCCAGCCTGAACCGTGGATCGATCGACGCCATTGCGACGTCACCGTGGCTGGGATTGGCGAGCAGCGTTCCTCCTATGCGCAGATAGCGCGCGCAGTGCTCAGAGATGAATCCCGCATACAGGGAGACCAGGAGGTCGAACGACGCCTCGGGAAGTCGGAGGTCGCTCCTGTAGTCCGCGTGCCGGAACGCGACCTCCGGGTCTGCCGGCGCTCTTGCATGTGAGGCGATTACCTCCAGGACTCCCCGCTCGTCGGCGAAGAAGTCCGCCGCCCGGGCGTCGGTATCGACGTAGGTCACCGATGGGAAGACGAACGACGGAGCGATGTCGACATACGAGCCGGGGTAGAGCACCGACGCGGTGTCGATCGCTGTGGCAACGGCGCGGAACAGTCGCCGGCGATCACCGGGGTGTCGATCCTGCTGCGCCCAGAGCTTCCGGGTTCTCTCCCTCACGACGACACCATGGTATGGCTATGCCGGGTGGCGTATTTTCTACGCATCGTCGCGCCGTGGCAGCATCCAAGGGGGATCCGTGAGCAGCTTTGAGACGTCAATCCCGTTGAGCCTGATTCCGGGCTCGAAGAGCCTCGATCGTAAGGCTGTCCTCCCGCCCAATGGCGACACCCTGGAATTCGGTGTGCACGGGGGAGTCGCGGAGCACTACAAGTCCTCGCCGCAGAACCCCCTTCCATCGACCCTCGACTACCTGACGGCGTCGATCGGTGGCTGCCTCATCGGGACCTTCGCCGGCTCATTGATGCGCGCCCGCATCCCCGTCTCCGCTGAGACGCTCACCGGGGAGTCGATCGGCCAGGTCGAATCAGAGGACGACGGCATCCTGGTGCTCAAGCGCGTGACCGTCAAGTACCAGCTCGAGCTGCCTGAGGAGCACCGGGCCGGCGCGGAAGAGGTCCTTGCGGTTCATGCCGACCGTTGCCCGAACGCGCGCAGCGTCTCTCCATCAATCGAGATCGTCACCGAGCTGGAGATCAATAGCCCCGTGGCCGCGTAGCGCCCAGCGGCCACTCAATCCGGAGCCGGGACTCGAGCCGCACGTGCCGGGCGACTCGACCGTGGTGCCTTTGAGGGCTCGGATCCCAGGAGGGCGTTCGCCGCGCGCAGGACGCTGAGGAATGCGACGGCGGCCACGCCAAAGCCGATCGCCCAGGAAAAGAGCGGGCTGCTCGCGTCTGCAGGGCACCCACGGGTATTTCCTAGCTCTGTTCCAAGAGGTCTTTCAGGCCACCAAGCGCCTCGAGCTGGCGGTCGGCGAGACGCGCCTCCATGTCGATGTCCGGATCGTTGTGCTCCGCTTCGGTCCGCCAAACGACCTTCGCACCCGCGGGGCATGGCTGGACTTCGAAGCTGGCCTTGTGATGGGCGAGTGGTAGACCTTCGATCACGCCGTACTCGTAGAAGCGGCGCTTCTCGTCGCGCTCACCGAGCCTCTCGCGGATGGTGATGCCGTCGGCACGCTCGAGGGTCCGAATGCCGTCTTCGACGGTCGTCGACAGATAGGTCGGATACCACTTGGGAACTCCATGGAGGTCACCGACGACTTCCCACACCGCCTCGGGCGAGCGCTCAATGGTGATCGTCACGTCCCAGCTTTTCTTCATGTTTCCCCTTTCTGGTGGTGCGGGCCCCGGCGAACCGTAATTCGGATAGGTCGCACTCGCGAGTCACACGAGCGCGCTGCCACTAGGGCGAAACGTCGCACGCTCTCGCTTAGACACATGTCCAATAGGTCTCCCGGCAGCCCGATGACAGCGTCCCGCCATCGGAACGAGCCACTCGGCTCCCCTCGACGTAAAAAAGGAGACTCACATGGAAGGAGACGCAGCCGTCGCGCTTGCCTTGAACTCCGTTTGGATCATGGTGGCGGCGGTACTCGTGCTGTTCATGCAGGCTGGCTTCGCGTTGCTCGAAGTCGGCTTCTCACGCATGAAGAACGCCGGTGCCGTGATGGCCAAGATCTTCCTCAACCTTTCTATCGCCGCCGTTGTGTTCTGGGCGGTCGGTTATGGATTCATTTATGGCGGCGACGCCAGTTTCTTTGGCGGTGAAGGCTTCTTCATCGACTTCAGTGACAGCGCCGCTTTCTCCGAGGACTTCTACGGCGGAGAAGAACTGAGCCTCCTGCCCGGCGTTGACTGGTTCTTCCAGTTGGCCTTTGCGGCGGTATCGCTCGCCATCGTTTTCGGCACGATGCTCGACCGCATGAAGATGGCCGGCTACGTCATCTTCGCGGTGATCTTCGTGGCCATCATCTACCCCACGGTCGCGCGTTGGACCTGGGGCGGCGGCTGGCTCGCTCAGGACGGTTTCCTGGACTTCGCCGGCTCGTCCATCGTTCACCTCGCAGGTGCTACTGCGGGTCTCGCGGGCACGCTGCTGCTCGGGCCCCGCATCGGGAAGTTCAAGGACGGCAAGGCGGTCCCGATTCCGGGTCACTCCATGCCGCTCGCGCTTGTCGGAATCATCATCCTGTGGGTCGGCTGGATGGGCTTCAACCCGGGCTCCACGCTCGGTGCGATCGACGCCGACTTCGGTCTGGTCGCGGCCAACACCAACCTCGCCGCTGGTGCGGGCGTCATTGGCGCCTCGCTGATGGCGATGTGGGTCATGAAGACCCTCGACGTCAGCCAGATCGGCAACGGGGCCATCGGCGGCCTGGTCGCCATCACCGCGCCGTGCGCGTTCGTCGAGCCATGGGCCGCGGTCGTCATTGGTCTGATCGGTGGCGGTCTCGTTCCGCCCATCGTCATGTTGCTCGACAAGATCAAGATCGACGACCCGCTCGGTGCGATTCCGGCTCACGGTGTCGCCGGCATTTGGGGCACCCTGGCCATTGGCCTGTTCGGTGTCGCGGAGCTCACGGGCGACCGTGAGGGCCTCCTGGTCGGCGGAGACGCCGAGCAGCTGTGGGTCCAGTTCTACGGCGTCGTCGTGACGTTCGGGATCGTCTTCGTCGCCGCACTCCTGGTATTCGGAGCGATCAAGTACACGATCGGCCTGCGTGTCAGCCCGGCCGAGGAACTCACTGGCTTGGACATCAGCCAGCACGGCATGTTCGGTTACCCGGAGCGCTTCATCGAGGTGCCGGGTGCGGAGCCTGAGGGAATCAGCGAGTCCGAGTTCACACCTGTGTCGAGCCCCAGCTCGTCCAACACCTGAGAAAGGAGCTGTCACGTGAAGAAGATCGAAGCGTTCATTCGGCACGAGGCGCTCGACGCGATTCGGGACAGTCTGGAAAAGCTCGGACTGCCATCGATGAGCGTGAGTGAGGTCAAGGGATCGGGGCGCCAGAAGGGCTATACCGAGACCTACCGAGGCGCACGGACCACCGTGTTTCTCCGACCCAAGCTCAAGTTGGAAATCGCTGTGGACGACGGCGACGTCGACAAAGCGGTCGACACGATTCTTGAGCACGCACATACCGGTCAGGCGGGCGACGGGAAGATCTTCATCCTCCCTCTCGAAGAGGCCATCCGGGTGCGTACGGCGGAGCGCGGCTCCGTCGTACTCGAGTCGCATGTCGAAGACGCCGCTGCCTAGCAGCCAGGTCGTCTAGACCACGGGGCCCATCACCTCTCGCAGGTGGCGGGCCCCGATGCGTTTCTAGCGGTCGTCCCGGTCCAGCCACTTACCGGCCGAGACCGGCTCCCAGTCCGAGAGGCTGGCCAACAGCTCGTCAGGCGACGTCGCGAATCTGACCAGTGCGCGATGCTCGGTCGAGACGAAGCGCTGATCGGTCGCGGAGTCGAGGAAGGTCCTGAGCGGCTCGAAGTAGCCACCGACATCCAGGACACCACAGGGTTTGGCGTGGATGCCGAGTTGTGTCCAGGTCACGGCCTCGAAGAACTCGTCGAAGGTGCCAAAGCCCCCTGGCAACATCACGAACGCGTCCGCTTCGTCGGCCATGAGCGCTTTGCGCTCGTGCATCGTCGAAACCACCTCGAGCGTCGTCAGACCGCGGTGTCCAACCTCACGATCCAGCAGCGCCTCGGTGATGACGCCGAGCACATCTCCGCCGGCCTCTAGCGCAGCGTCGGCCAATACCCCCATTAGGCCAACCGAGCCACCGCCATAGACGACGCGAATCCCTCGGTCGGCGAGCTCGCGCCCGAGGTTGGCCGCCGCCTCGGAGAATGCGGGCTCGGCCCCCGGGCTGGAGCCGCAGAAGACGCAAAGAGATGTGATCTGGTTGCCCGCGATGGGCTCATTGTGCCGGAGAGCCGCCGGCGTACCCCGCAATCAGCGCCGTCAGTCCGGACTCGAATTGCTCGTCGCTGGCGAAACCGGCGGCGAGTTCCGCCAGCTCGACCAGGTTCGGAAATCGATCGCCGGGAAGCGATGCGAGAGCTTCCTGTCGCGACGCTGTGTCGCCTCGGTCGCGCCGAGGGACTTCCTGCGCCACGAAACCGATCGCGTACGCCGTGACCGCATAGACCGCACGCAGCGCCGTCTCGCCCGGGACGCCCTTGGAACGAAGCGCACCGATCATGTCCTCCACGACGTACATTGCCCGACCGCCGAGGGCGGGCGCCGTGACGAACAACTGGGCCAGTCGCGGGTGCTCGAGGATGGCGGCGCGCATTCGCCGGCCCATCTCGGCGAGATGCTCGGACCAGTCACCGTCGGTGACGTCGGCCGGACCCAGGCCGCGCGAGACCACGTCGAGCATTGCGCGGACGAGGTCGTTCTTGGCCTCGAAGTAGCTGTAGAGGCTCATGGGCGACACGTCGAGCTCGCGAGCGAGCCGACGCATCGACACCGCATCGAGGCCCTCGGCATCGGCCAGCCGGAGCGCCGTGTCCACGATCCGCTCCCGGTTGAGACGGGCGGGACGACCCCGTCGAGACCCCCCGGTCTCTTTGGCGGTGCTTGAATCCATTTACGTACACTGTATATCGTACGCCGTACGGACTAAACAGGTCCGCGCTCGCACCTTGTACGATCGAGCGTGCACAGACAGCTTTTGCAATCCAACGGAGCACCCACGACATGAGCAGCATCACTCCGGCGGACTATCCGCCGCCGTACCAGTTCTCCGACTACATCACCCGGCCTCAAGCTGCCGAGGATGAGCGGATCGAGGTCGGTGTGCTCATCGTTGGAGCCGGCTCGGCGGGTTTAGCTGCGGCAAACCGCATCGGCCAGCTGCTGGCTGAGGACCCGGAGCTCATGGAGTCCCTGGGTGAGGTGCCGCTCGCTGTCGCCGAGAAGGGGAAGGGCCCCGGATCGCATCTGCTCTCCGGCGCGGTGATGAAGCCGCAGCCAATGAAGGATCTCTTCCCGGACCAGATCGATGAGATCCCGCGCTACGGCGAGGTCACCGGTGAGGCCGTTTACTTCCTGACCAAGGGCGGGAAGATGCGTATTCCGGCCCCGCCGCAGATGCACAACAAGGGCAACTGGGTCGTGTCGGTGAGCCAGATGGGCCGGTGGATGTCGGAGCAGGCCGAGGAGGCCGGCGCTTTCTTGCTGCCAGAGACCGACTGCCAGAAGCTGCTCGTCGAGCAGGGTCGCGTCGTCGGTGTGGTCACCGGCGACAAGGGCCGCGGCTCTGAAGGGGAAGAGCTCGGCGCCTTCGAGCCGGGCGCCGAGGTGCACGCGAAGGTCACGATTCTGGCCGAGGGCACCCAAGGCCACCTCTCTCAGGCCGCGCGTCAGCACTTCCAGCTGGATGACGAGTCCACCCAGATCTGGGAGCTTGGCATCAAAGAGGTCTGGGAGGTCACTGAGCCGCTCGACAAGGTGATCCACACCGCCGGTTGGCCGCTGCGTCTCGGAAAGAAGTACCGCGAGTACGGCGGGTCCTGGCTCTATCCCATGGGCGCCGACAAGGTCTCGCTCGGGTTCGTGCTGGGGCTCGACTACGCCGACGCGCGCATGTCCGCGCACGACATCCTCCAGGAGTTCAAGTCGCACAAGTTCATCCGCAGCATCCTCGAGGGTGGCAAACGGTTGGCCTGGGGCGCAAAGACGATTCCGGGTGGCGGTATCTGGGGCCTTCCCAGCCGCCTCCACGTGCCGGGCGCGGTCTTCGTTGGTGACGCGGCGGGCTTCGTCGACCTCGCCTCCTTGAAGGGCGTAGGCCACTCGGTGCGTAGCGGAATGCTCGCCGCCGACGCCGTCGTCGAGGCGCTGAAGGAAGGCAAGGCCGAGACTCCTGCCGGCCTTTGGGGATACGACGCGCGCATCAAGGACAGCGAGATCTGGTCGGAGCTATGGCGGGTACGCAACATCCGCCCGGCGTTTCAGAAGGGCTTCGCTTTCGGCGGAATGGTCCACGCGATGTCGACCGCGACAATGGGGCGCTTCCCCAAGCGAGTTCGCTTCAAGCCGGACGCGGCCGAGCCCATTTACTTGGATGGTCGCCGTGACAAGAGCTACCCGAAGCCCGACGGTGAGTACATCTTCGACAAGCTGTCGAGCGTCTTCGCCAGCGGCAACCAGACGCGCGACGATCAGCCGAACCACATTCGCATCCAGACCAAGGTTCCGCGTGAGCTCGCCACGATGTGGGAGTTCATGTGCCCCGCGAAGGTCTATGAGGTCGTCGAGGACGCCGAGAGCAACGGCATGGTCAGCGTGAAGCTGAGCCCGTCCAACTGCGTCCAGTGCGGCGCGATCACGGCAAAGGGTGGCCGCCTCACTCCGCCAGAGGGTGGGTCGGGCCCGGAGTACACCCAGACCTAGGGCCCGCGTTCGATGCATCCCAACTCCCAGGCCATGCTGGCCTGGATGGGCACGCACTCGGAGCGCCTACGCGAGTTGCTCGAGGCTGAGGCCGAGATCGCCGACGGCGATCTTGCCCCCATGGGGGATGCCTCTATCCGGGCGCACCTGAGGTTCGTCGCGGAGACTCTCTCGGCTCATGCGGCGCCGGGTGATGTGGGGGTAGCAAGCTTCGGCGACCGTCTGTCGACCCTCCTCGACGAGCGGGAGGATTTCTACGTCCAACAGCTTGCGGCATTGGGCGAGGCCCACGCATTCGAGGCAGAAAAGCAGTTCGGTGACGTAGCGCAGGAGGACCCCGCGAATCACCAGGTGATCGAGCGACGCGTCCGCATGGGAGCGTGGCTCAGGGTCTTCCTGGATGCCCTGGACGAAGAGCGTGACGGCGTGGCGGTCGCCGAGCCCGTCAATGAATGGATGTCAGATCGCCAGACCGAGCTCGCAAACCTGATCTTCACGATGGACCGCCAGGCCAAGGAAGCAGAGCGCGCCCGTGGCGGATAGCAGGCCATCTCCGATCCTGATGCCGTCAACCGCATCGGCCAGGCCGCGACCGTGAGGGCACACAGCCGGTTCCTCGTCGAAGCCCTCGGTGAGGTGCTCGCCTAGGCGCTTGCCTGACGGACGACGGCGATGGCCACGTCGTCGTCGACCTGCCCGCGGCTCCAGCCCCTCACGCTTGCATAGAGGCCGCGCGAGATCGTCGCGGGGGTGCTGCGATTCAGCTTCATCGCCTCACTGACGAGGCGCTCGTGGCCGAACTCCTCTCCGTCGCGTCGCGCCTCGGTGACCCCGTCCGTGTACAGCAGCAAGGTGTCACCTCGGCTGAATGCCGACGTGAAGGTGCGGTACTCGGCATCGATCAGGCAGCCGCACGCCGGGCCGGGGTGGGCAAGCTGCTCCATCCCGCCGCCTTCGGTGAGTAGCAGCGGTGGTGGGTGCCCGGCGTTGCACCAGGTCAGAGAGCCCGCATCGGGGTCGTAGACGGCCATGAACAGCGTTACCAGTGAACCTTCGGCCAGCCGCGTACACAACAGGCCGTTGAGCTCCTCGATGATCTCAGCGGGTTCATGACTCTGGGCGGAGAGGCCTTCGATCATGTGGCGGACCATGGCGGTCGTCGCCGCGGCCCGAGGGCCCTTGCCGCTGACATCGCCCACCACGACGGCTACGCGGTCGTCGGAGAACTCCCACACGTCATAGAAGTCACCACCAACCAGCTCGCCCGCCGCAGCCCGATAAAGCGCCGCGAGTTCAAGCCCCTCGAGGTCCGGAAGGCCCTTGGCGACGACCGAGTGCTGGAACGAATCCGCGAGCTCCCTGTTGCGGGCGAACTGACGGGCGTTGCTCAACGCGTTCGCCGCGTGCCCGGCGAGCTCGTTCAGTAGTCGTACCTCGCGCTCGGTAAAGGCTCGTGGCTCATCCGCACAGACCGCGAGTACTCCATACGCGCGCTCGGCGAGGGTGATCGGCACGAGCATGAGCGCGCGAAGATCCGCGCCGGCCGCGGCTTGAGCGGCCAAACCCCCCTCGATCTGGCTGTCGTTGCACAGCATCGTTCGCCGGCTGTCAATTGCCCGGCGGAACGCCTCGCCGCCGTGCAGTGCAAGCCGCTCGGCGCTATCGCCTTCAAATCCACGTGCCACCACGACATCAGGCTGCTCATCGGTCAATAACTGCACCACCGCGAGTCGGTCAACATTGGCCAACCGCGACGCCTCCGAGATCAGCCGACGGTGAATCTCCTCCGGAGTCAGTGCCGCGGCGATTTGGTACGCGGCGTGGGTCATCGCCGCCTGCTCGGCGATGCGCCGCTCGCGCGCCTCGAGCTCGGCGCGTCGGGCTGAGCCAACCCGCACGGCCGTATCGAGCGCCCTCCTGGCCTCGGTAATGTCGTTGAGCGTCTGGACGTGGCCAAAGGTCTTCCCCGCCGCGTCGCGCAGAGGCATGCAGCGAATCTCGAGCAAGCGTTCATCGACGGTTTCGTGCTCCCACGAGTCGGTGGACGCTTCCCGCATCGCGCTGAGGGCCCGCTGCTCGTAGTCATCCGGGTTCGTAAAGCGCCACTTGATGATCTCGCTTTGAGACTCAGCGAAGGGCGCACCGACGGCGCGCCTGAGCTCGTCGCCGAGCAGAGTCTGTGCCGCGCGGTTGGCCATGACCAGCACTCCCTCGGAGTCGGCGAGCAGCATTCCTTGCGAGGCGGAGGAGACAGCCGACTCGAGCAACTCGATCCAGATCTTCTCGTCCACGCTCATGAGTCCGGTCCGTCCGGGCGATGCGCGCTGATCACGTCCACGTAGCGCCCCGCTTGGGCAATGAGGCCTTCCCGCTCCGCCTCGGTCGTCTCCCGGCGCACCGTCGCGGGTATCCCCACCGCCAGGACGCCGGCCGGTATCTCGGTTCCTTCCGGCACGAGGGCGCCGGCGCCGATGATGGATCCGCTGCCGACACTCGCGCCGTTGAGCACGATCGCGCCGATCCCGATCAGGCTGCCGTCATCGATGGAGCACCCGTGCAGGCACGCCCGGTGACCAACCGTTACCTGCTGCCCGATTATGCAGGGATAGCCGGGATCCGCATGGATAACGACCCCATCCTGGACGTTCGAGCGTCCGCCGATGCGGATGCGCTCGGTGTCGGCGCGAACAACGGCGGTCGGCCAGACAGAACTCTGGGCTCCGATCTCGACCATTCCGATGACCTCGGCGGCCTCATGCACGAAGCAGTCTGGAGCGAGCCGCGGAAATGTGCCCCGTATAGGACGGATCATGGTGTTACCGAGGCTAGCGGAGGGGGAACGCTGGTGCGTTCGTCCTCGGCGTGCTTTCTTGAGGGAGATTCGCCCGTAGCTGGGCGAATCGTGCGGTACGGTTCCCCACTGAGTTCCGCCAGACGAAGGAGACGAAGGGTGTCGAGGATTCGGAAGCTCGCGGCGTTCGCCGCACTGGCCGCCCTGGTGGCGATTCTCGCCGCCGCGTGCGTCTCTAGCGATCCCGACGCGGCTGTGACGCCTGCTGACGCTGAGACCGTCGCCAATATCGCCGCTCAGACCGATGAGGACGGCAACACCGTGCCGGCGGAGGGCGCTGAGGTACCGCCTGCCGCTGGTGGCGAAGGCGAAGAAGGTGGCGAGGAAGACCCCGCGATCGCCGACGGCGAGGCGGCCTTCGTGGCCTCGGGTTGCAGCGGCTGTCATCTCGGCAATGGAGCCGAGGGCGGTGGCGTAGGTCCTCAGATCGCCGGCACTGGAGCGACGGACGAGCGCATTCGAACCATCGTCGAAAATGGCCGTGGAGCGATGCCGGCGGGTCTGGCATCCGGTGGTGACCTCGACAATATCGTCGCTTACCTGTTGAGTTTGCAGTAAGCCCAGGGCGCCAAGCGCCCGAGGCCGTCTGATCAATGGGCCTGGACATCACCACCAATCACGGAAGCGACGCGACGATTGTCGGCCTCGCTGGTGAGCTCGACATCTACACGGTGCCGGCCTTCCGTAGCGCCCTGGATGCTCAGGAGCCCTCTCCTCGACGTCTGATCTTGGACCTCACCGACGTGACCTTGCTCGACTCATCGGGTCTGGGTGCGCTGGTCAGCATGCTCAATAGGAGTCGCGAGGTGCATAGCGAATTGGGGCTCGTATGCCCTCAGCGTCACATCCGCCGGGTGTTCGAGATCACCGGTCTGCGTCGTGCCTTCGTATTCGGCGACGACGTTGCGGCGGTTACCGCGGCCCTGGACGACCAGGCCACCACTTCAGCCCCTTAGCCGCGTGCTCGATCTGAAGCTGATCCGCGACGATCTGGCGCGCGTTCGTAGCGCCCTGGCTCGGCGCGGCGCCGATCAGGAGCTGGACGCGCTCGTCGGCCTCGATTCTGAGGCCCGCGGTCTGCGGGCGAAGGTCGAGGAGGCCAAAGCCGAGCGGAAGCGCCTCTCGAAGCAGATCGGTCAGATGCGCGGCAAGGGCGAGGACTCCACTGAGCTCGAGGCGTCGGCCAAACAGATCGGCGACACCGCCTCCAGTGACGAAGTGCGCCTCAAAGAGGTCGAGGAGCGGCGAGCCGACATGCTTCTCACACTGCCGAACCTTGCCGAAGACGACGCTCCCGACGGCGGCGAGGACGATGCCGTCGTGGTGCGAGAAGTCGGCGAGCCGCCCGTTTTCGACTTCGAGATCCGTGACCACGTCGAGATCGGCGAGGCGCTCGGCATCATCGATCTGGAGCGCGCGGCGAAGGTCTCAGGTGCCCGATTCGCCTACTTGATGGGCGGTTTGGTCCGGGTGCAGCTGGCGGTCGTGACCTTCGTGCTCGACCGGCTCGAGAAGGCCGGCTTCACTCCCGTGATCCCTCCGGTGTTGGTGCGCGAGAGCGCGATGATCGGCACGGGTTTCTTCCCGACCGACCGTGCGTCGATCTACGAGACTGCTGCGGACGACCTGTTCCTCGTCGGCACCTCCGAGGTCCCTTTGGCGGGTCTGCATCAGGAAGAGATCGTCGACGCCGATGCCCTGCCCCTGCGATACGCGGGCATGTCCTCGTGCTTTCGGCGCGAGGCCGGCGCGGCCGGGAAGGACACCCGCGGAATCTTCCGCGTGCATCAATTCGACAAGGTCGAGATGTTCTCATTCACGACGCCTGAGGCGTCACGCGACGAACATCAGCTGATCCTCGGCATGGAGGAAGGAATTCTCCAGGCCCTGGAGATCCCATACCAGGTGGTGGATATCCCGATCGGCGATCTGGGGGCGTCGGCCGCCCGGAAGTTTGACTGTGAAGCGTGGATGCCGGGCCAGCAGCGCTACCGCGAGGTCACATCCTGCTCGAACTGCACCGACTATCAGGCCCGCAGGCTCAAAGCGCGCTTTCGTGGCGCCGATGGCACGCAGATGCTGCACACCCTCAACGGCACCGCCGTGGCGCTGTCTCGGACGCTGATCGCGATCATCGAGAACCACCAGCGCGAAGATGGTTCAGTCGCTGTGCCCGCGGTGCTTCAGGAGTTCGGGGCTCCCGCCGAACTCGCGGCCGGCTGACCTAGTACGGGGAGGCGTGTCCTCCGCCGTCTCCGCCCAGCACGACTACGACGGATTCCATCACGGTGCTGTTGGGCACGCGAATCGTTTCCCCCTCACCCCCGGTGAGCACGACGTGGGATGACTCGAAGCGGGCGATCGTTCCTTCGACCTCGCTGACGCGAATGCTCTGCCCGACCTTGAGGTCGTCACCGAGGTATCGCCCCGCGGTGATCTGTTGGGCGACCGAACGTCCACCAAGGCCGAACGCCAAGGTGATGGTCAAGGCGGCCGCACCGACCAGGATGGCGATCAGCACGATGAACAGCGACGTAGGGATACCTGCCTGAGCCGCGGCGACCACGACGAAGACGCCGACGACGAGGGCTCCTGCGGCGGCCCCAAGCGGCCCCTCGATTCCCATCTGGCTGGTGACTCGAGTGACCCAGTCGCTGACATAGCCGGCGATGATCACACCGAGGAAGACGATCGCGATGGCGACCAGCAGCTGCGGCAAGAAGAGGATGAACTCGTTGATGGGCTCTTCCAGGGTCTTGACGCCCAAGAGCCCGACAGCCGTCACCACCACGAACATCGAGAGGAAGATCCGGACGATCCCCGCGACTATGCGGCTGATCGAACGGCTCAGACCGACTCGAGCGAGGCTGTCGCCCAGCCCCACGCTGTCGCCCATCTGGTCGATCTTTGCCTGCAACATGAGGCGGGTGAGCAACTTGGACAGGTAGCGCGCCAGAAAGAGCCCGATGACCAGGACCGCGATCGCGCCACCCAATCGGGGCAGGAAATCGACCACCGGATCCAATGCGTCTGACACGCGACCGGAGAAACTCAGGAAGGGAGACATCAGCGTTTCCGGTCATCCTTTCCGCCTGCGGCCAGCTTGAGTGCCGTGGCGATCGATTCGAGGAGTTTCTCGAGTGTGTCGAGCGCGTTCTTGACGACGCGCTGCCATTTGGCGGTGGCGATCACGTTGTCGACGAATCCCTGGCTGGCCGACGCCGCATCCGCGTCGTCGTCGAGTTCCGCGACGAGTTCGTCAAGGCGTTCGTCTTGGGTGCTCACGCGGGGAGCTCCCAGTCATAGGTGTTGTTGCGCAGTAGCTCGATGAGTTCATGCCGCGCACGGTGGAGTCGTCCCTTGACGCTGCCGAGGGGCGTGTCGGTCAACTCCGCGATCTCCTCGTAGCTCAGCTCGCCGAGGTCGCGCATCACGAGCACGTCGCGATGCTGCTCGCGTAGTTGGGCGATCTTCATCCGCAGTCGGTCCCGTCGTTCTGAGTCCTCGAGATTCGACGCGGGAGACTTCGGGCCGTCCTCGCGGAGCGCGTGTTCCTCTGCCATCCGATCGGCCTCTGCGACCGGTATCGCGCGCCGCTTCTGCAGGAAGTTGAGCGCGGTGTTCTGCGTGATACGAAGCAGCCACGAGCGGAACGGGGCGTCCCCACGGAACTGATCCAGGCGGTGAAACCCTCTGAGAATCGCGTCCTGGGCGACGTCCTCGGCATCGGACGGTCCCACGATGCGTGCGGCGACCCGGTGGATGACGTCGCGATAGCGTTCGGTGAGCTCGCCAAAGGCGTCGAGATCGCCGAGGCGAGTGCGTCGTACCAGCTCCTCGTCGCTGAGTGTGACAACCCTTGACACGCCATCAGCCTATCCGGGGCGCCCATCGCCGTCTGGGCCATTGCGGGACCGTGGTGGTGTTGGCGCGTCACACAAGCAACGACCGGGTCCCCGGCGCCGGGGTTACACGGAGCGTTTGTTGCACACATTCCGCGCCCACTCCTTCTGACGACCTCACCCGTCTCTAGGCTATGGCGGTGCGCGGCGCTGGGCCGGGCTCGGAATTGGGGGAACGAGATGGGTATCGAACTTCTGCTGGCGTACTCGTTTGGCGACAGCCTGCAGACACTGAGCGACCAGGTCGCCGAGTGGATTCCACGGCTGATCGGCGCGCTGCTGATCCTGCTGATCGGCTACATCATCGCCAAGGTGCTTGCCGGTCTTGTGAGGCGAATATTGAAGAGGCTCGATCTGGATGGCTTTCTCGCGAGGAGCTCGGTCACCAAGTCCGTGGCGGAAAAGATTCCTGACATCTCTGCGACAGCGGTTCTGGTTGGTCTTACCTTTTGGCTGATCTTCTTGGCCGCGCTTGGTGAGTCCGCGCGAGCGCTCGAGGTGGAGTCGATCAACAGTGCCGTCCAAGCCATCTGGGGCTACATCCCGAACGTGCTCGCGGCCCTGCTGATCGTCATAGTGGCCGTGATCGTCGCGGGATTCGCCCGCGATTTCTTGCGCAAGGTGATGGGCGACACGCCCCTCAGCCGGATCGCCTCAATCGCCGCACCGGTCCTGATCCTGGTCGTGGCAGGCTTCATGACCTTGGTTCAGCTGGAGATCGCCGTGCCGATCGTCACCGGGACGTACTACATCATCCTCGGTGCGATCGCCGCAGGTTCCGCGATCGCGTTCGGTCTTGGAGGCCGTGACGCGGCCAAGCGTCTCCTCGACGATGCGGTGGAAAAGGGGCGCAGCAGCTCCTAAGTGAGGACTGCACGCGACGCCGGGCTCTTGGCGCCTGGCGTCGCGCCCTCAGTACTCGAACCCGAGTTCGGCAGGCTCGATCTCGAGAGCGACGTCTGAGCCACCCCGCACTGCGACAAGCGGCAGCGGGACGCCAATGCGCTCCTCATTGAGCAGGCGCTGGAGACTCGCAACGTGGGTGACCGGCTCACCGGCGAAGCTCACGATGATGTCCTCGGGGCGCAGGCCCGCAATCTGCGCCGGCCCGCCCTCCAGTACCTCGACGATCTCGACGCCGCTGCGCGAACCCCATCGGTCGCGCGCGCTGGATGGCACGGGTCGTGGGCCACCTGCGATCCCGAGATGAGCGCGCCGCACCCTTCCGCGGGTCATCAGAGCCCCGATGATGCCTCGGGTGACGTCGTTGATCGGTACCGCGAGGCCGACGCCGACCCCGGCGACGGCAGTGCTGACCCCCACGACCGCGCCGCCGCTTGCAGCAAGGGCTCCGCCCGAGCTACCCGGGTTCAGCGCCGCATCGGTCTGGATAACGTCGTCGATGGTGCGTTGGGCGTCTCCCGCCTGTACGGGGAGAGAGCGCCCGAGCGCGGAGACGACACCCGCGCTGACCGACCCCGCCAGCCCCCGAGGGTTGCCGATGGCCACGACCAGCTGACCGATGCGCAAGTCGGAGGCATCGGCCAGGGTGGCCGGAGGGAGGTCGTCGCCATCGACTCGGATCACCGCCAGGTCGGACAGTGGATCGCGGCCGACGACGCGAAATGCGTGCTCTTCCCCGTTCGAGAAGGTGGCGATGCCCGACGGATCGCGACCCCCCACGACGTGCGCGGAGGTGATCAAGAAGCCGTCATTGGTGATCACGACTGCGCTCCCGGCGCCGACGTTTCGCCGTCCGCGTCGCCCCCGGGCCGTTACACGCAGGCTTGCGACCGAAGGCGAGAGGCGCTCGACGACGTCGGTGACCACCCGCGAGTAAGCATCAAGTGCCTCTGCCTCTGCCTCTGAGGTGTCCACCTCGGTGCTCACTCCTGCTCGCCAGCGAGCGTGGCTTCGGTGCTGGCCTCTTCGGCTCCACGTACGTAGCCGACTGTGATGGTCTGCCCGGGCGCGATGTCACCGAGTTGCTCATAGAGGGCATCGAGCCCATCGACGTCCGTGCCGTCGATGGCGTAGATCAGGTCCCCGCGGCGCAGTCCCGCCGCATCGGCTGGGCTCTCGGGCTCGACGTCACGCACGAGCAGTCCGCTGCGCTCGTCAAGGCCGACCGCACGCCTCATGCGGCGAGCCGCCTTCGGATGCATCACCGCCACGCCCAGCCTGGGTCGCTCGCGGACCTCACCGCGCATCGCGGCGTCTACCCGATCCCAGAATTCCGTCGTGGCACCGACCGCGAGTACCAGACCCTCACCGGTGCGGAGCGCATTGATGCCGACCAGCCGGTCCGACAGGTCGACGAGCGGACCTCCGGCGGAGCCATGCGGCAGGGGCGCGGTGTGTTCGACTGCGGACTCGAGACGTCGGCCTCGCGGACCCCGTGCGGTGCGAGGGACTGAGGTGGTCCAACCTGCCGTCGCCCGGAGTCCTCGTCCGCCGGGGTCGGCGAGCGCGATCACCGGAGCTCCGAGACCCGGAAGCTCCGCATCGCTCTTCGTGATCGGGGGAGCGTCACCGGTGGGAGCCGCAAGCACGGCGATCCCGAACTCGCGATCCAGGCCGGTGATCTCGGCGCTCTCGCGCCGGCCATCGGAGAAGACCACGGTCGGCTCTCCGCGCCTGACCATGGGGGCCAGGGTAAGCACGTGGTTCTGGGCGATGACGACTCCGGATCCCCGGCCGCGTCCCAGCCCGACCACGCTCGGGGAAAGGCGCTCTGCGGCTCCTGCCACGGCGTCTCCAATCCCCGTCAGTGTTTCTACTGTCATCTATCCTCACTTGTTGATTGCAAGTCAGCACTATAGTCAGGAGGGGGATGCCGGCGCCCGCCGTAGCATTCAGCGCAGTGAGTGAGGCTCAGGAACAGGACGCACAACGGCTGGGCGAGGCCTTGGCCATCGTGGGCGATCGGTGGAGTCTCGCCGTGGTCGCGGCTCTTTCCTCTGGCCCCCGGCGGTTCGGGGAGATCGCGGCCGAGCTGCCTGCTATCTCCACGAACGTGCTCAGTCGCCGGCTCAGGGATCTCCAGCGTGACGGCGTCGTTCGTGCGGAGCGCTATTCAGAGCGGCCCCCGCGTGACATGTATTCGCTCAGCGGTCGCGGCCGAGACCTCGTCGGCGTCGCCGACGCTTTGGTCGCCTGGATGAGGACCGCCGAGGGCGATGCGACGCAGGGCTTCGGCGACGAAGACGGGGGCGACACTTACTGGGCGTAAGAGCCTGCTTCAGGCTCTAGATGTGGAGGTCCTCGAGCTCCTTCTGTCCACGACCGAAGCGGCTCGCGTCCAGCCGCTCGGCGCGTCGGAAGGTCTGGTGGCGCCCCGTGGCAATCAATTCCGCCAGGGCGAGACCCGCGGCATAGCTCTGCATGATGCCCCGGCCCGAGAACGAATGGATCTCGAACGCGTTGTCAAGACCCTCGACCCGCCCGAGGATTGCCGAGTTGTCCGGTGTCAAGGCGTAGAGCCCGGCCCAGCCCCGGACGTGGTCCAGGCGGTCCATGCCACTGATTCGTGCCGCGAGTCGTGGCCAGATCTCGGCCTCGAAGAACGCTGCGCCGTCGTAGGTGAAGTCGTAGCTCGGCGGATCGCCAGGGGGCGAGTAGCCGCCGAGCAAAAGATTCCCGGATTCGTGATGGAAGTAGACGCCGGTCGTGTCGACGATCATTCCCTGCCCGGACAGGTCGACATCTTGTGAGGCGAAGACGCTGATCTGTCTCCGCACCGCTCGGGAGTGAACCGGGGCGCCCATGAGGCGTGCGATCTCCGCCGCCCACGGGCCAGCCGCGTTGACGATGCGCCGGAGGCGCAGCACCTCGCGGTGCCCGTCCTCGGACGGGCCCTCCAGGCTGCGGTACGCGGCCGGCCCATCCTCGAGGTGGCGAAGCGTGACCAGACTGGCGGTGGCACCGACACGCTCCATCCCGACGGCCAGGCGCCGGTCGCGAAACTCAACGCCCTTGGCGCGGGCCTGTGAACGGTAGTGCTCCTTGACGGCGTGCGGGCTGATGAGCCCGTCGCGCAGCGAGAAAGTGGCTCCGGCGATGCCGTCTTTGTTGTCGATGATGGGCCAGCGGGCGACGACCTCATCGGCGGTGAGGAGCTCAACTGGCCAGCCGAGTGCGTTCTGAATCTCGGCGTGTTCTACCGCCCCTGGCCACAGCTCAGGGCCGTAGAGCCAGAGGTATCCCTTCTCTCGAAAGCCGAACTCCTCCGCGTGGCGCCGGTAGTACTCGATCGAGTGCGCGCACATCTCGATGTTGACCTCTCGCCACCAGGTGGCGCGCACGCCACCGGCGTTGAGCTCAGAGGACGACCGCACTCCCGCGAGGTCGGGATCGACTACGACGATCTCCTGCTCACCGAGATCGGCAAGGTGCATCGCCAGCGAGCTGCCCGCGATGCCCGCCCCGATGATCAGCGTGCCGACCTCTTCCATCACCCCTCCATCTTGACCAGGCCAGCAGAGCGTGGCCCGGCTGGCACGTCAATGGATGGTTACTCGTCGGCTCGCCCGGCTCCGGGCAGGAGCGCGAGCAGTCCCGCGACGCCGACGCCGATGATCAGGATCGGCCAGACAACACCAGGATCAAGATCGGCGCCGCCGGTATCGGTACTCAAGAAGTACCCGGCGGCGATCGCCAAGAAGAGGAGCCCGAGGAAGAAGCTGGGCAGGCGAGGACGGCGGATCATGGCCGACCTCCATCCGCGATCTCGATATTCCCGAAGCCGATGTCGACGACGAGCTCCAGTGTCGAGGTTGCTCCCGGAACGGAGCGACTGGTCTGAAGCTCGGCTCCGAACCCGGCATCGTTGAGCCGCTGGCCGCCAACGTCGAAATCGATGTTGCCGGCGCCGACTTCTCCGGTGACATCGAGGTTCACGTCGTCTGGCACGTCGACCTCGACGTTGCCCGCGCCGATTTCGACGACCACTTTGGTTCTGCCGTCGGGGAACTCGAGCCCGTCGAGGGTAAGTCGGGCATCGCCGCCTCCCAACTCGTACGACGAAGGGATATCGGCAACTGAGGCCGGTGCCCATTCGCGCTCACCAAACCCACCGCTGAAGGACGCGCCGGTCGATGCCAGCGTGGCGACTACCAAGGCCAAGACGATTCCCACCGGAATCAATCCGCCGCCTCGGCCGGCGAAAGCGCTCGCGACCAGACCAACACCGACGACGCCAAGCGCCGCGGCGACAATGCCTCCCAGGCCGATGCTCGTCACGTCCGCCGCGTTTGAAAGCGCAAGCAGGCCAGTCACGATCAACGCGAGGCTCAG
>CAMYIK010000028.1 GCA_947258365.1 uncultured Thermoleophilia bacterium
CGCGGCGGGCTCCACGACGGGAGCGCCGGTGTCGATCGTCGCCGGCTCGGTCTTCGCAGGCGCGGAAACCACGATCGGTGCCGGCGCGGGCGCGGCCGGAGCCGCGGCGCTCGGATCCGGCGCCGACGCAAGCGCGCCATCTCGTGAGTTAGCCGGTGGCGCCAGGACCGCCGGGATATTCCCCTTGACAGCGACTGCCTCATCAAAGGCTGCTTGGGCTGTGGGCGGGCCCGCCTGTCCACCACCGATTGTCACGGCGGCCGCGACGATGATCGAGAGTGCGGCGACGCCTGCGCTGGCGATTCCGCCGGCGGTCGTCGTGCTGAGCATGCCGGCAGGACCGGCGGCGGCCGTTCCCGATCCGGCCCGAAGCAACCCGCTCGCGGCAAGACCACCGATGCCGGCGACGGTACCCGCGGTACCTACGAGGCCCTGGAGACCTGCGCCCACGGTTGCGACGCCGGCTCCACCGGCGGCGGCACCCACAGGGCTCGCGCTTCCCGCGGAACCCGATGCGGCGGCCGGACCGAGGCCTCCAATCGCGCCTGATGACGCGGAGACTCCCGCGGTGGCGAAGATCTGGTCGAGAATCGCGGCGCCCACGGCGGCGGGAAGCAACGGGAAGAAGCTGGCAAGCGCCTTCGTCCGAGCCTGCTGGGCGTCGGCGAACGCGGTGCAGTCGCTGCACGAGCGCAGATGCGCGCGCACCCGGCGACCGCGGAGTCGACGCCGGTCGCCGTCAGAAATGCGGTGCTGAATCTCATCGCAACCGAGTTCACGGCCCGCGTTGAATTCCGCCAGCGACTGACGGGCTTCGTAAACGAGTTGACGCGCATCAGACGGCGAGGTCGCCAGGGCTTGACCGATGGCGCGGTGTGACAGACCGCTCATCTCCCGCATGACCAGCGCCGAGCGCTGCATCGGCGGCAGAGAATCGAGGTCGGACCGCAGCTGGCGGATCTGCTCCTTGGTCTCGACCTGCTCATGGACGGTGCCGGTGAGAGCGATCTCGTCGTCACCGAGTCGCTCGGCCGGGCGGCGGCCTCGGATCAGGCTGACACACTGGTTATGCGCAATTTGGTAGAGCCATGGGCGAACCGACGTGCCGCCGCTGCCGCGAGAGAGCGCTCGATACGCGTTGAGCATCGTCGCTTGGAACGCCTCTTCGGCGTCATCCGCGCTGCGGAGGATGGTCCGGCAGTAGCGGAACAACAGCTGGTTGTACCGCTCGTAGAGGGCCTCAAAGGCGCGCTCGTCGCCGGCCGAAACCAAGCGTGCAAGCGCCTCATCCGACAGAACGCCGGTGGCGCCCCAAGCGGGAGGTGAACTCGTCGCTGGTCGTGTTACTTCGACGGTACCCAGGGCACTACGCCTTCAGGAAGCCAGCCACGCAAGGGCACGCGGGGCTGTGGGACAGTCTGTTTAGCACGCTGGCGGAGGACTTCTAGGCAGAAATGGGTCCTCTGAGGGACCTCACAACTCATCCTCACAACCTTTTTGCAGCTAGGCCTGCAAACGGCCATTTATCGACGCGCAAACCTCCATCGGGAGAATGTGCGTGGGTGCCTCTAGGCCGTACTCACGGCAATCAGCGCGACGAGCCAGATCGCGAGGATGATCCCGCCCGCCAAGAAGCCTCCCGAGAAGGTCACCGCAACCACCGTCGAGGACATCACCGCGAGGATGATCACGATCCAGCGGGCCCACCTGATTTCGGCACCGGGGAGCATGCTGAAGTTGGTGACCGAGGGCTCGCGAGCCGCTTGGGAATGGCTGATCGACGCCAGGTACTCGTCCACCGCCCCGACCACGCGCGCCGCGGCTTGCGGAGAACCTCCCTCGGCGACCTCTCCGAGCGCGGCCTTGAGACGGGCCCGCAGCTCGGGACTGACCGCGACCGCCGGTGGGCCACCCGCGGCGATGTAGTGGTCGAGAGCCCGCACCACGTCCGCGGCCGCCACCCCCGGGTCAGGTGCGTCGGGAAGCTCCGAGAGGCTTTCCGCGAGCAACGCCCGCCGGGCCTCGCGTTCCTCAGATGAGAGTGGGCTGTCCGGGTCGTTCATCATCCCTGTGCTGATTCTAGTGGCGGTGTCGATCTCGGCGCGTAGAGTGACGTGGTGTCCCGCAAGGTTCTGGTCGTCGGCGGTGGCGGTCGTGAGCACGCGATTGTTCGAGCGCTCGCGCGCTCGCCCCAACGCCCGGAAGTTCATTGCGCCCCAGGCAATGCGGGAATCGCAGGTGACGCGACCGTACATCCCATCGGCGCAAGCGACATCCGAGGCCTGACTGCGCTCAGCGCGTCGAGGGGCTTCGACCTGGCCATCATCGGCCCCGAAGCCCCCCTGGTCGATGGCGCGGTGGACGCCTTCGAGAGCGCCGGCATTCCGGCGTTCGGGCCCAGCAAGGCAGCCGCGCGACTCGAAGGCAGCAAAGCCTTCGCCAAAGAGATCATGGCGGCGGCGGGCGTACCGACAGCGGGCGCCGAGGTGGTCCGCGACGTCGCCTCGGGGATGGCCGCCGTGGCGAAGTTCGGACTGCCGGTGGCGGTCAAGGCCGACGGGCTTGCCGCGGGCAAAGGCGTCGTCGTCGCCCAGAGCGAGCGGGAAGCACGCGAGGCGTTGGAGGCCTGTCTGGTCGAGCGGCGCTTCGCCGACGCGGGTGCCGAGGTGGTCGTCGAGGCAGGTCTTGTCGGTCCTGAGGTCTCCTTGATCGCGGTATGCGACGGGGAGCGCGTGGCTCGCTTTCCGGCCGCACGCGACTACAAGCCCATCGGCGAGGGCAACACAGGACCCAACACCGGAGGCATGGGATCGGTGTCACCGATCCCTGACGTGCCTGACGATCTCGCGGACCGCCTCATCGACGAGGTGCATCGACCGGTCGTCGCCGAGATGGCCCGCCGAGGGACGCCCTTCAAAGGCGTGCTCTACGCCGGTCTGATGATGACCGCCGACGGACCTCAGGTATTGGAGTTCAACACTCGCTTCGGTGACCCTGAAACCCAGGTGTTGCTGCCCCGCCTGGAGGACGATCTGCTGGAGATCGCTGACGCGTCCGTGGCCGGACGACTCGAAGACCACCCCGTCGCCGTTACCGACGAGGCCGCGGTGGGCGTGGTGATGGCTTCCGAGAACTATCCCGGAGAGCCCGTCACGGGCGATCCCATCGAGGGGCTCGATGAGGCGGCGGCACTTGGAGCCGAGGTCTACCACGCAGGCACGGCAGCGGATGACTCCGGCCGGATCGTGACCTCCGGTGGTCGAGTGCTCGCTGTCGTGCAGCGAGGATCGACACCGGCCAAGGCGCGCGAGGCCGCGTACCGCGCCGCGCGGCAGATCACCTTCCGCGGGGCCCAAATGCGTGGAGACATCGCCGCCGGCATCGCGTCGGACGAGGGCGAATGATCTCCAGGTACACACGGCCAGAGATGGCCGCGCAATGGACCGAGGAAGCCAAGCTCGGCCGGTGGCTCGAGGTGGAGCTGGCGGTATGCCGTTCCTGGAACCGCGCCGGTGTGATCCCCGATGAGGACCTCGCCCAGATCGAAGGCAAGGCGGGCTTCTCGGTCGAGCGGACCAGGCAGATAGAAGAGACGACCAACCACGACGTGGTCGCGTTTCTCACGGATGTCGCCGAGCACATCGGTCCCGCCTCACGTTGGGTCCACTACGGCATGACGTCCTCGGACGTGCTCGATACGGCGATGGGGGTCGGCCTGAAGCGCGCAGGAGTCGTGCTCCTCGCAGGGCAAGCGGCTCTCACGTCCACTCTCCGCGACATGGCCCTCGAGCACGCGGAGGTGGCGTGCGTAGGTCGGACCCACGGCATCCACGCGGAGCCGACGAGTTTCGGCTTCAAGCTCGCCTCGCACGCGTTTGAAAGCCGGCGCAATGAAGAGCGCCTGGCCCGCGCCTTGGAGGGCGCCGCGGTCGGCAGCCTGTCGGGCGCGGTTGGCACCTACGCCACCCTTCCTCCGCAGGTGGAGGCCGAGGTGATGGGCGAACTCGGAATCGGCGTTGAGCCCGCGGCAACCCAGGTCGTCGCCCGCGACCGGCTCTCTGAGTTGATGAACGCGATCGCCGTGGCGGGTAGCTCGCTCGATCGCCTCGCGACGGAGCTGCGCCATCTCCAGCGCACGGAGTTGCGTGAAGCCGAGGAGGCGTTCACCAAAGGCCAAAAAGGCAGCTCGGCGATGCCGCACAAGCGGAACCCGATCACCGCCGAGCGCATCTCGGGCCTGGCCCGCGTGCTTCGGGGCAACGCGCTCGCCTCACTCGAAAACGTGGCGCTCTGGCACGAGCGCGACATCTCCCACTCATCCGTCGAGCGCGTCGTCGTTCCGGACAGCTTCACCCTGATCGACTACCTGCTCTACAAGACCAGGAGCCTCTTGGAGGGGCTCGTGGTCTACCCCGAGCGCATGCTCGAGGTTCTCGAGAGTTCACACGGGCTGGTCTACTCACAGCGTGTTCTGCTCGCGCTGGTCGATACCGGACTGACCCGCGAGGACGCGTACACGCTGGTTCAGCGCAACGGCCTCGCGTCGTGGGACAGCGGCCGTCCGCTCCGCGATCTTCTCGGCGAGGACACCGCCGTGACCGACCGGCTGGACGGTCAGACTCTCGATGCCATCTTCGACCCGCAGTGGTACACCCGAAACTTGGACACGGTCTGGGAGCGAGTCCGGGACCTGTGATCGCACCGATCGCCGAGGGCAAGGTCCGCGAGATCTACCCGGCTGGCGCCGGGCGGCTGGTGATGGTGACCAGCGATCGCATCTCGGCGTACGACGCGGTGCTCCCAACCGAGGTGCCGGACAAGGGCCGGATCCTCAATGGGATCTCGCTCTATTGGTTCGAGGCCACCTCGGATCTGGTCGCCAACCACGTCATTGGCTGGCGCCACTCGGACCTTCCGACAGAGTTCCAGGATGAGAAGCTCATTGGCCGGGCGATGCTTGTGAAAGAGTTGGACATGCTGCCGGTCGAGTGCGTGGCGCGCGGGTATCTCGCCGGCTCGGGCTGGCGTGACTATCGCGACCGCGGCGAGACCTCAGGTCACCGCCTTCCGCAGGGCCTGCAGCAGGCCCAGCAACTACCGGAGCCGCTCTTCGCGCCGGCCACCAAGGCCGAGGATGGGCACGACGAGAACATCGGTCGCGCCGAGGTGGTCGACCTTCTCGGCCGCGAGACCGCCGACGAGCTCGAGCGTCTGACGCTGGAGATCTACTCCACATGTGCCGCCCGCTGCGCCGAGGTCGGAATCATCTTGGCCGACACGAAGCTGGAGTTCGGGCGCGACGTGGGCGGGGAATTGGTGCTCGCAGATGAGATCGTAACCCCCGACTGCTCCCGCTTCTGGCCGCGAGAAAGCTGGGCACTCGGCCAAAGCCCGCCATCGTTTGACAAACAATACGTGCGCGACCATCTGGATGAGATCGGATGGGACCACACGCCGCCGCCGCCGCCATTGGCGGACTCGGTCGTCTCCGGAACACGTCAGCGCTACGTGGAGGCCTTTGAGCGAATCACCGGCAACGCATTCACCACCTACATGGAGGACGCTGCGCGATGAGCCGCGTTGTAATTACCGACATGCCCCGCGCCGAGGTGCTGGACCCCCAGGGCCAGGCTGTTGAGCGCGCGTTGCGCGGCCTCGGTTTCGACGACGCCGACCGTGTCAGGGTCGGCAAACGCATCGAACTCGACATCGATGGGCCCGACCCTGAGGGAGCGGCGCGCAAGATGTGCGATGCGCTGCTGGCGAATCCGCTCATCGAAGACTTCCACGTGGAGGTGGTGTGAGCGTCGCGGTGGTCCGCTTTCCGGGAACGCTCGATCATGTGAGCGCTCTTGCGGCCGTTACCGGCATCGGCGGACAGGCGCAGTACGCCTGGCACGCGGATGATGAGCTGCCGCAGGGGACCTCCGCCGTACTCTTGCCCGGAGGCTTCAGCTACGGCGACCATTTGCGCCCGGGCGCGATCGCGAGCCGCTCGCCGATCATGGCGGCCGTACGACGCCACGCGGAGGCCGGCGGGCGCGTGCTCGGCATCTGCAACGGCTTCCAGATGTTGTGCGAGTCGGGGCTTCTTCCGGGAGCGTTGATCGACAACGACTCGCTGTCGTTCATCTGCCATCAGGCGGACCTCGAGGTGGTGGACGACAGCACTCCTTGGACAGGCGACGCCGGGGCCGGTGACACGCTCTCCATCCCGATCAAGCATCACGGCGGCGCATGGTTCGGAGACGCCGAGGCGGCGCGGGTGGTGCTGCGGTACCACGGGGAAAACCCCAATGGCTCGGTCGAGCGCGTCGCCGGATTGGCGAATGCGACGGGCAACGTGATGGGTCTGATGCCGCATCCTGAAGAGGCCTGCGACCCGCTGCTGGGATCTACCGACGGCCGCGCGCTGGTGAAGGGGTTGGTCGCGTGAGCGAGGAGGCACTTCACCGCCAGCTCGGCCTCACCGACGACGAGTTCGCCCACATTCCGGAACTGCTGGGTCGCGACCCCAACGAGCCCGAGCTGGTCATGTTCAGCCTGATGTGGAGCGAGCACTGCAGTTACAAGCACTCCCGCAAGCTGCTGCGACGCTTTCCCGTGGAGAGCGACCGAGTGCTCCAGGGTCCGGGAGAGAACGCAGGCGTGATCGATATCGGTGCCGGCTGGGGTCTGTCGCTCAAGATCGAGAGCCACAATCACCCGTCCGCCGTGGAGCCCTTCGAGGGGGCCGCCACCGGAGTCGGCGGCATCGTGCGCGACATTCTGGCGATGGGCTCCCGGCCGATCGCGCTGCTTGACTCCCTGCGCTTCGGCGAGCTCGAGAGTTCCCGCAGCAAGCACCTGTTCACCCGCGCGGTCGAGGGCATCGGGCACTACGGCAACTGCATCGGCGTGCCGACCGTGGGTGGCGAGGTTTCCTTCGACGAGCGCTACGAGGATTCGTGCCTCGTGAACGCCATGTGCGTGGGGCTGGTGCGCGCCGATCGCATCCTGCGAGCCGCGGCCGAGGGGCCGGGCAACGCCGTGGTGCTGATCGGAAACCGCACCGGTCGAGACGGCATTGGCGGGGCGAGCGTGCTCGCCTCGGCTGAGCTCTCCGAGGATGAGGATCGCCGACCGTCCGTCCAGGTGAGCGACCCGTTCACGGAACGGAAGCTCATGGACTGCTGCCTGGAGATCGCCGACGAGGGGCTTTTTGTCGCCCTTCAGGATCTTGGTGCCGCCGGCCTCACCAGCTCGGCCAGCGAGATGGCCGCCAAGGGGGGTGTTGGTCTGGACATCGACTTGGATCTGGTGCCCTTGCGCGAGACAGGAATGGCGGCCGCGGAGATCCTGGTCTCCGAGAGCCAGGAGCGCATGCTGGGCGTGGTGCTCCCGAGGGACGTCGAGCGCGTGATCGCGATCTGTGAGCGCTGGGACCTCGACGCGACCCGAATCGGGACCGTCACGGAGAGTCCGAACCTCGTCGCCCGCATGGGGGGTGAGGCGGTCGTCGACCTGCCGGCGGGACTGCTCGCGGACGAGGCGCCCCTGTACGACGTCCCCGTGGAGCCGCAGCCGATATCCGCGCCGCTGGGCCCCGAAGAGCTTCCGAGCGAACCCGTCGATCTCCGGGCGACCTGGCTGGAGATGATGGGTCGCCCCAACCTCGGCAGTAGGCGCTGGATCTACGAGCAATACGACCACCTCGTCGGCGCGAACACCGTAGTGCGGCCCGGCGGCGACGCCGCGGTCGTACGCCTTCCCGATGGGATCGGCGGCGTGGCGATCACGACCGACTGCGCCGAGGTGCACTGCGAGCTGGCTCCACGCGAGGGCGGGATGGCGACGGTCTTCGAGGCAGCGCGCAACCTGGCCGTGGTCGGCGCGCGACCACTCGCGGCGACCGACTGCCTCAATTTCCCGAATCCCGAGAAGGGCCCGACCGGCTGGCGGCTGACCGAGGTGATCGAGGGCATGTCCCAAGCTCTCGAGGCGCTCGAAGTCCCCGTGGTGTCGGGCAACGTCTCGCTCTACAACGAGAGCGCGGCTCGGCGGATCTATCCGACCCCCGTGGTGGGAATGGTCGGCTCGGTCGATCCGGAGAAAGCGCTCGGTCACGCGTTCCAAGGTGATGGAGACGCCGTCGTGCTGATTGGCTACGGCCCCCGCCGCCTGGACGGATCGGAGTACCTGGGAGCGCGAGGCTGTCCACCCGCGCCGGATGTTGCATCGGAGATCGCGCTCAACGGGCTCCTCGTCGAGGCCAACGACTCAGGCCTGTTGAAGAGTGCCCACGATGTCGCCGCAGGAGGCTTTGCGGTGGCGCTGGCCGAGTGCGGCATGCCTGGTGATTTGGGAGCTACCGTCGAGCTGGACACCCGTAGCCGCGCTGATGAGGCCCTGTTCGGAGAAGGCAGCGGCTGGGTCCTCGCATCGTGCTCCTCAGAGAACCTCGCACGCCTTACCGCGCTCGCGCCCCCGGAAGTTGCGGTGCGCCATGTTGGCCAGACAGGCGGAGACCAAGTTAAGATCGGCCTCCCAGCAAGTACCGTGAGTGCTTCGGTCACGGAGCTCGCCGCGGCCTATGAGGCGGCTATCCCGGGAGCCCTGAATGAGCATTGACAGCCCGCGCGAGGAATGCGGGGTGTTCGCGGTTGCCGCGCCGACGCGTGACGTCGCTCGCCTGACCTACTTCGCGCTGCACTCGATGCAGCACCGGGGGCAGGAGAGCGCCGGAATGGCCGTCGTCGACAGCGGGGTCACCGTGGTACGCGAGCTGGGTTTGGTCGCAACCGTGTTCGACGAACCGTCGCTATCGAGTCTCACCGGAGATTTCGCGATCGGCCATGTGCGGTACTCGACTACGGGCGCCAACAAGTGGGACAACGCGCAGCCGGTTACGAGCCCACGTCTTGACGGCCTTGTCGCGCTAGGGCACAACGGCAACCTGACGAACTCGGATGAGCTGCGCGCCGATCTCATGGACGACCGGCGGGCGCTCGAGGCCGGAACGGACTCGGAGCTGATCGCTGCGGCGCTCGCGGCCGCGCCGGGTGATCTCGCTCAGGCAGCGGCACAGACGATGCAACAGATCGTGGGCGCATATTCGGTGGTTGCGCTCGATGAGCACAGCCTGATCGCGTTTCGCGATCCGAGCGGCGTGCGCCCGTTGTCGCTGGGTCGCCTTGGAGACGACGGCTGGTGCGTGGCTTCTGAGACCTGTGCCTTCGAGCAGATCGGCGCGACGTACGAGCGTGAGGTCGAGCCTGGCGAGATCGTGGTGCTCAAGGCCGATGGAGTGGCCAGCCTCCGCGCGATGCCATCGACCGGACCGAAGCTCTGCATCTTCGAGCAGATCTACTTCGCGCGTCCGGACAGCGTGCTGGATGGCGGCACCGTCTGGCAGCGGCGCAGGCGAATGGGTGAGCAGCTCGCCGTCGAGTCGCCCGCGGAGGCGGACCTCGTGGTGGGCTTGCCCGACAGTGGCACGCCGGCGGCCATCGGCTTTGCCGGCGCCGCGGGCATCGGATACTCCGAGGCGGTCGTGCGCAACCGCTACGTCGGGCGCAGCTTCATCCAGCCTGACCAGACACTCCGCCGACAGGGCGTGCGGCTGAAGTTCTCGCCGCTTGAAGATGTCATTCGAGGTAAGCGTTTGGTCGTGGTGGACGACTCCATCGTGCGGGGCACGACCATGGGTCAGGTCGTCGAGATGCTGATGGAGGCGGGCGCGACCGAGGTGCATCTGCGGATCTCCAGCCCGCCGGTGCTCTGGCCGTGCTTCTACGGCATCGACATGGCGGACCGAGAACAACTGATCGCGGCCAACCACGACGTGGACGAGATCGCGAGCATGACCGGTGCGACCTCCTTGGCGTACCTCTCGCTGGATGGGCTGCAGAGCGCGATCGGCACTCCCGCCTCGGGCTACTGTCGCGCCTGCCTCACGGGGGAGTACCCGATCGCCCTGCCTGAGAGCGCCGACAAGCTGCGCTTCGAGGCCGACGCCTGCGGGCGCGTCGAGGCCTAGTGGGCGAACCACTTTCGTATCGCGCCGCCGGGGTAGACCTGGATGCCGCCAGCGACCACACCTCGCGGATCGCTGGCTTCGTCAGTGGCGGCGTGACCGGCTTCGCGGGCGCGGTGCCGCTGCCGCAGATGCGCGACCCGCTGCTGGTCAGCAGCACCGACGGGGTCGGCACCAAGCTCCTGCTCGCCCAAGAACTCGGCCGACTCGAGGGACTCGGGCAAGACCTGGTCGCTATGTGTGTCAACGACCTGATCTGCGTGGGCGCCAGACCGTTGGTCTTCCTCGACTATCTCGCCGTCGGCAAGCTCGATCCGAACATCACCGCCGAGCTGGTCGCCTCGATCGCCGCGGCGTGCGCGGTAGCCGGTTGCGCGTTGGTGGGCGGCGAGACCGCGGAGCTTCCTGGTCTCTACGCCAAGCACCACTTCGACCTCGCGGGGTTCGCCAGCGGGGTCGTCGAGCGCGATGACGTTCTCGGGCCCGAGCGGGTCGAAGAAGGGGACCTGATCGTCGGGGTGCCCTCATCCGGTCTCCACTCCAACGGCTACTCCCTGGTGCGGAAGCTGATCGAAGAGCGCGCGCTGCTGCCCGACGCGGGGCTTCTTCTCGAACCCACGCGTATCTACGTTGCCGAGGTGCTCGAGGCGCTCAGGCTTGGCGTGCGCGTTCGCTCGGCGGCGCACATCACCGGCGGAGGACTCCCCGAGAACCTGCCGCGCGCTCTTCCTGATGGCATGGGCGCGGAGCTCGACCGCAGCTCCTGGGACATCGGCGACGCCGGCCGAGCCATCTTGGAAACAGGCCGGGTGGATGAACAGGAAGCTTTCCGGACTTTCAACATGGGCCTCGGCATGTGCCTGGTCGTGGCCCCGGAGAGCGCCGAGCGGCTAACGGGACTCATCGCCGGAGCTCGCGTCGTCGGGACAGTGCAGCCGGGAGCAACGGGGGTCGAGGGTGTCTGAGAAGCCCTTCCGAATCGTCGTCCTGATCTCTGGAAGCGGCTCCAACCTTCAGGCGATTCTCGATGAGCTCCATGTGCCTCATGGCACGGGAGCGGAGTGCGTGCTGGTCGTGTCCTCCCATGCTGAGGCAGCAGGCCTGCAGCGCGCCGAAGCGGTTGGCGTGGCGACACAGGTCGTACCGATGGCTGATCACCCGAACCGCGAGGCGCGCGACGATACCCTTGCCCAGGTCGTCGCAGAGGCCGACCCCGATCTGGTGGTGCTCGCCGGATTCATGAGCATCCTCACCGCGAACTTCTTGGGGCGCTTCCCCGATCGCGTGATCAATCTGCACCCGTCGCTGCTGCCCTCCTTTCCCGGGGTCGACGCGATCGGCCAGGCGCTCCAGTGGGGCGTGAAGATCACCGGCGTCACGGTGCATTTCGCCGAAGTCGAAGTGGATGCGGGGCCCCCGGTCCTGCAGGAGGCCGTACCGGTCAGGTACGGTGACGATCAGGCGTCGCTCACCGCTCGCATCCGCGAGATCGAGCACCGACTGCTTCCCGCAGCGATCCGTCTTTTTGCGGACGGAGTTGTTACGCGGGATCCCGGGGACCGTCGCCAGGTGAGCATCGGCTCAGAGGGGGAGCTTGGATGAAAGTGCGCCGTGCGCTGCTGTCGGTGTCGGACAAGACCGGATTGGTCGACTTCGCACGCGGGCTCTCTGAGCTCGGCGTGACGCTGATCTCGACCGGTGGAACCGCCGCCGCGCTGAGGGCGGCGGGACTCGAGGTCACGCAGGTCGATGAGATCACCGGCCAGAAGGAAATTCTGGGTGGCCGAGTCAAGACCCTGCATCCGGCGGTGCATGCCGGCATCCTCGCGCGACCCGACCACGCCGAGGACGACGCCGAGATGGCCGAGGCGGGTTTCGAGCCGATCGATCTGGTCGTGATCAACCTGTACCCGTTCGAGGAGTGGGCCGGCAAACGGGGAGCGACCGAGGCCGAGGTCACCGAACACATTGATATCGGTGGTCCCGCGATGATCCGCGCCGCCGCCAAGAACCACGCCAGGGTGGGCGTGGTCACCTCTCCCGACGAGTACGAACGCATCCTCAAGGAGCTCACCGACAACTCCGGCGAGCTTCCCGCCCGGACGCGTCGCGACCTCTCGGCAGCGGCCTTCAATCGCACGGCGCGGTACGACGCGGCAATCGCGAACTGGATGACGCCGCCCGAAGAAGACTTCCCCGAGACGATCCTGATCGACTTCGGGAAGGTGCGCGAGCTCTCCTACGGTGAGAACCCGCATCAACGCGCGGCCTACTACGCCGAACGCAGCGCGCGTACCCATCTGCTGTCGCGAGTGGAGCAGTTGCACGGCAAAGAGCTGTCGTTCAACAACCTGCTGGATCTCGAAGCGGGAAGGGCTCTCGCCTCGGAGTTCGAGCTCCCGACCTGTGTCATCATCAAGCACAACAATCCGTGTGGCGTGGCGGTCGCCGAAGACATCTTCAGCGCCCAGGAGCGTGCCCGCGCCTGCGACCCGGTGTCCGCGTTCGGCGGAGTCATCGTCGTGAACCGACCCATAGACGCCGCCCTCGCGGAGGTACTCGCCGACACGTTCGTCGAGGTCCTCTTGGCCCCGGCGTACAGCGACGACGCGCTGGAGGCGCTGACTCGCAAGCCCAATACCCGCATCCTGCTGAGCAACGAGCGCCGTCGGGCCAATCCCGGTGAGCGCGATCTGCGTCGTGTGGCCGGTGGCCTGCTCGTCCAGGATCGCGACTCCGAGAGCGAGGAGCGCGAGGCCATGGAGGTAGCGGGCTCCCGCGAGCCGACCGACGCGCAGTGGGGAGATCTCATCTTCTCCTGGCGAGTCGCCAAGCACGTCAAGTCGAACGCGATCGTCCTGGCGCGCGGCCTCGCAACAGTGGGCATCGGTGCCGGCCAGATGAGCCGCGTCGACTCCGTACGCCTGGCTATCGAGAAGTCCGAAGTTGGAGTCGAGGGCTCGGTTTTGGCGAGCGACGCCTTCTTCCCCTTCCCCGACGGCCCCGAGACAGCCATGGACGCGGGTATCGCCGCCATCGTTCAGCCCGGCGGCTCGATGCGCGACACCGAGGTGTTGAGCGCCTGCGAAGACCGCGGCGTACCGATGGTCCACACGGGCCGCCGGCACTTCCGGCACTAGAACCGATTAGAGGTGAGCGTGCGTCTGCTGCTCGCTCTCTTGCTCGTCGCCCTTGCGCCGATGCCGGCGACGGCGATCCCCGACGATCTCACTCAGGATCCGCTCGAGCGGGGGGCCTTGATTGCCCTGCCGGGCGTCTATCAAGTCGAGGCTCGATTCATGGTCGGGGGCTTGAGCACGAGGTTCGACGGCGAACAGCAACTTGCGGTTGACGGCCCAGTCACCGTCGTCGGCACAGCGTTTGGAATCGCCACGGGTGCCTGGATCCTGACAGCCGATCACCTCGTGAACGGAACGAGCGCCACCCTGGCGGTCGCCGCGTTGAGTCGCGATCCGGTGGCGCAGGCGCGACTCGGCACCGATGATCCGGAGCGGTGGGTCGAGCAGACCGGTGCGCGCCCGCTGAAGGTTCAGGCCCTCGACATCCGCCTGCGGCATGTCGAGGGAGCGCCCATGGCGAACCCGCTGGCCGCGACGCTCCAGCGCAGCGAACCTGAAGCCGACATGGCGCTTCTGCGCACAGATCGAACCGATGCGCCGGTGCTGGAGCTGGACGATTCCCAGTCGGTCGGAACACCTGTCACAACCATCGGCTTTGGCACAGACGAAATCGGCGCCGGTCTCAGTCAGCCGGCCCTCAGGCCCGGTGAGCTCGCGAGCACCGGAACGATCGCCGGCCGAGGCTCACGCCTCTTTACCCAGGTCACCTCCGCCGTCAAACGAGGAGACTCGGGAGGGCCCGCCGTAGATGCGGAGGGCAAAGTGCGCGGCATGGTCATCACCCGAGCGAGCGTTGGAGCGAACCTTGTTCCCGGTCCTCAGATCCGAAGCTTCGTCGGCGCGGAGCGACTCGCCGTGGCCAGTGGTACTCAGGAGAGTTATCGCGAGGGACTTCGGCATTTCTGGGGCCTCGACTTCGTCGCCTCGAAAGACGCGATGGAGCGGGCGATCGAGGCCTACCCCCAACATCCCTTGGCTGAGGAGTTCGCACGCCGATCGACTGAACTCAGCGGCGCGCCGGTCACGATCGGTGGACCAGACGCGGTGGCGAGCTTTCTGCGCGCGCTGGCGCTGGTGTCAGCTCTCATGTCCCTCGGCCTTGCGACCCTGCTGATCCGGCACGATATGCGCAGACGCAGCGAGCGACCGCTTCCCGCCCACGCTATCGATGAGGACGCACCATGAGAGTCGGAGTACCGCGCGAAACCAAGTCCGATGAGTACCGGGTGGCCGTCACTCCCGCGGGAGTCGACGAGCTGGTGCGACGAGGCCACGAGGTATGGATCGAGAACCAGGCCGGAGTCGGAGCCGGCTTCGAGGATCCAGACTACGAACGGGTCGGCGCGATGATGGGCGACGCTGCTGCCTGCTGGGGCTGCGACCTGGTCGTGAAGGTCAAGGAGCCACAGCGCGACGAGTTCTCACTGCTCCGCAAAGACCAGACTCTCTTCACCTATCTCCATCTGGCCGCCTACCCGGAAGTCGCGGACGCCTTGCAGGCGGCGCGAACGACCTCAGTGGCCTACGAAACGGCCGAGGACGCCAAGGGGCGACTGCCTCTCCTCGCACCGATGAGCGAGGTGGCGGGGCGCCTGTCCGTACAGGCGGGGGCTCAGGCCCTCGAGAAGCCCGCCGGCGGTCGGGGAGTGCTGCTTGGCGGCGTCGCGGGAGTGTCGCCGGGGCGTGTCGTCGTGATCGGAGGCGGGCGGGTCGGGGTCAACGCCGCGATCATCGCCTCGGGCATGCAAGCCCACGTCGCGGTCCTCGACATCGACCTTGGACGGCTACGCGAGCTCGAGTTGGTGATCGGTGGGCGAATCGAGCTACTGCACTCGACGCGGCTCGCGGTCGAAGAACAAATTGCGGAGGCCGACCTCGTCGTCGGCGCCGTGCTCGTACCGGGAGATCGGGCGCCACGAGTCATCACGCGAGACATGCTCGGCGTGATGAAGCCGGGCTCGGTCATCGTGGATGTCGCCGTCGATCAAGGTGGCTGCGTCGAGACCACCAAGGCGACGACTCACAGTGACCCGACCTACGTCGTAGACGACGTTGTGCACTACTGCGTGGCCAACATGCCGGGCGCCGTTCCCGTCACCTCGACGCGCGCGCTCAGCAACGCCACCCTCCCGTATGTGGTCGCGATCGCGGACCATGGCCTCGACGGCGCGGCCGAGCGCCTGCCTGCACTGACCACAGGCATCAACACTCGGGGCGGCGAAGTCGTTAACGTCGCCGTGGCGCAAGGAATCGCGCAGGCGCGCCAGGCCTAGGCCTGGGCGCGAACGAGGCGCATGCCGACGTACCCGACGGGTATCGCCAGAGCCACCGAAAGCAGCGCCAATCCGCCATGGACGGCGACGAACGACGCGCTGTGGTCCCCACCCGTAATCGCGATCGTGCGGAAGATCCAGATGAACCCGGTCCAGAGGGCCGCAGCGATGAGCAGACCGCCGAAGAGCTTGGGGCGCGAAGTCACGGCCCCAACGTTACGCGAGCTCTGACTAGAGCTTCGCGCCCGCGCGTTTTGCGGCCGCAGCCTTGCGCTTCGCCGCTGCTCGCTTGGCCTTCGCCCGCTTGAGCGCTACCGCGCGACGCTGCTGCTTTATGGCCGCGCGGCGCGCGCCGTTTGGCGCCCTGCGCGTGTACCAGCGATTGAAGTCTTTGGCGCGCGCGCGCCATCGAACCACCAGGCGGCCCCGCTTCTTGAGAATGCTCCGGCTGACCTTCACCTCGACGTAGCGCTGGTTGCGAGCGATCTTGACGGCGCGCCCGAATCGCCCCGTGGTGCGACGCCCGTTCTTGACGAACCCCTTGACCAGAACCTTGCGCGTCGCGCTCGATGCGACCACGGGGATGAGCAGCTTTCCGCCTCGTGCGATTACACGACCGCGACGAGGAGTCGGCTCGTTGCCAGTGCCCGTCTCGGGCGGCTCGACCGGGTCGGCCGGCGCCGTATAGGTGAAGCTGGCTGAGGCCGTACGGGAATGACCGGCCTTGTCGGTAGCGGTCACGACTACGGTGTGAGCCCCCTCGGTGAGATCGCTCGTCGGCCGGTACCAGCGGAAGCTCGAGGCGCCGTTCGCGACGGTCGTTCCGTCAAGGCTCAGTGAGTACGACGCGATGCCGCTGGCCGCGTCGATTGCCGACCAACGCATCGTGGGGCGAGGGTCGTTCGTGCTCGCGGGGGCGACGACAGAAAATGGCGACGGCGCGGTCGTGTCGACGACCACTGTGCGCGTCTGGTTCGCCGACGTGTCGTCGGAGATTGCGCCCTTCGCGACCACGGTCCAGCTGTAGGTGCCGTCCGCAAGGGTCTGCGTCGCGGCGGTCGTGCCCGGTCCCGTCGAGGCGGCGACGGAGCCGTTCAGCGTGAGGTCATAGCCCGAAACGCCTCCCCCGAGGTCAGCCGGTGCTGCCCAGTCGAAGGACACCGAGGAATCAGTGAGGATCGCGCTTCCGGAGGGGCTCGTGAGGGTGGGAGGGCCCGGCTGATTCGGATCGGCCGTCGCCGAGTCGACCACATTCTCGAGGTTCAGGCGCCGGCCGGACACGGTATGACCGCTGATTGAACTGGTTGCGACGCCTGTATCGCGGAGCCGAGTCTCGACCTGCGCGGGGGTCAGGCCGGGCTCGAGGCCAAGCAGGAGCGCGGCGGCGCCGGCCACATGCGGAGCCGCCATCGAGGTGCCCGACCAGCTTTGGTAGCCGCCGCCGGGAATGGCCGAACGAATACCCACCCCGGGTGCACCCAGGTCGACATTGACGTTGCCGAAGTTGCTGAAGCTCGCCAGGCTGTTGCTGCTGCTGAGCGCTGCGACCGTGATGTTTCCGGCGGAGCTGCATGAAGCCGGCGAGGCCGTGTTGCCGTTTACGTTGTCGCCGATCTGATCGGAGCCCCCGTTTCCGGCAGCCGATACGAAGACGACACCTGCGGCATTCGCCGCGGCTACCGCGTCGCAGACCGCCTGCGAATAGCCACTACCCCACGATGCGTTGATGACCTTCGCACCATTGGCGACGGCGTAGTTGATCGCGGAGACGGCGTCAGAGGTGCTCCCACTGCCACTCGGGCCACCAAGGAACTTCAGCGGCATGATCACGGCGTTGTTCGTGACGCCGACGATGCCGGTGCTGTTGTTGCGCTCGGCCGCGATGGTGCCGGAGACGTGAGTGCCGTGATTGTCGTTCGTGTCGTCGTAGACCGAGTTGTCGTCGCCCCGGAAGTCCCAGCCCTCGACGTCGTCGACGAAACCGTTCCCGTCGTCATCGATGCCATTGCCGGCGGTCTCACCCGAGTTCTGCCACAGCACGTTGGTGACATCAGGGTGGGTCGTGTGTACGCCGGTATCGGTGACCGCCACCACGACCTGCGCCGGGGACCCCTGGCCATCCCAGGCGTTTGACGCACCCATGTTCTGCAGGCCCCACAGCTGGCCCCAGTCGGGATCGTTCGGAACCGCGAGCGCACGAACCTCTTGGGCGACCTCGACCGTGCCGGCCGCGTCTGCGTCGGCGAGGAGGTCTCGAACGCCTTCGGCACTGAGTGGGTCGTCGAGGCGGTACGCACGCCACCCGTTGTCGTGAATCGTCACGCCATGTGCCGCGACCCCGAGGCTGAGGCGAACGGCACGCTTGTCCAGGGTCTTCGCGGAAGGGTCGACCTCAACGAGCACGACTTCGCTTGTGCCACCTGGGCTGGTGGCCAGTCCAGGGTCATCGGCGAGGGCGGTGGCGGGCACGCCAAACAGGAGGGCCGCGGCAGAAGCGGCAAGCAACGGCGGCGAAAGGCGCAAACGTTTCCGCGCTGGGGTACCCAAACGGTCCATACGCTTTTGATCGACGCCTACGGCCTGTGAACTGCAGCGCCTGGACGAATGTCGCTTGGTGGCAGTAGAGAGTTCTCGCTTTGGCGCCTCAGCGCCCAAAAGGTGCGCTTTAGTGCCACTCAGCGGAAAACTTTGGGCCGGCCCGCGCGGCCGCCCGTCCGTTCTGGACTCTAGGTTTAGCCTCTATGGCCACCTCTCCAGAGTCCTCAGACCAGAGCCCCGTGGTCGGCCTGGTCCTCGGCACCGAGGACTCCACTCCACTGGAGTTTTGGGTGGGACTCGCGCCCGACGCGTACCTCCAGTTGGACGATGTGGTCGCCCTGGAGCGCACACTTCCGGGCAGCGAAGAGAAGGTCCGAATCTTCGGCATGGTGACCCAGGTGCGCGCTCGCTACGAAGGTGTCGAGCGCGACAGCGACGTCTTCCACGTCGATGAAGGCACCCTGCCCGCCGAGACCTCGCGCGCCGCACTCATCCAGTCCACCCGCTTCGAGCCCGAGATCTTCGTGCCGCCACTACCGGGTCAGCCGGTACTGAAAGCCTCCGGCGCCCTTCGCGACGAGGCGCTGTTTTTCGACGGTATGAACAGCCGCGTCCCCGCCGGCCTCAGCCGCGAAGACGAGCCCATCTACGTCAATCTGGAGTTCCTCGACGGAACCCGCGGGGCGCACGTGAACATCAGCGGCATCTCCGGAGTCGCGACCAAGACTTCGTACGCGACGTTCCTGCTTTACGGGTTGTTTCATTCGGGCGCGCTCGGAACCGAGGCCAACAACACCAAGGCCCTGATCTTCAACGTCAAGGGCGAGGACCTGCTGTTCCTCGACCACGAAAACACGCAGCTCACCGAGAGCGCCCGCGCCCGCTACGGCGCACTCGGCCTGAGCGCCGGCGCCTTCTCGAGTCTTGGTGTGCTGGCACCGCCGCGACCTGATGACCCCACCGCGACGCCCCATGTCTCGAGCCGCATCTCAGGGGTGACCTCGTTCTTCTGGACCCTGCACGAATTCTGTCGCGACGAGCTCTTGCCGTTTCTGTTCGCCGACGCCGAGGACGACCGGCAGCAGTACACGATGGTCGTGCACAACGTGGCCCATCAACTCGCGCGGGCGTCGGCGGCGGGAGACGGCGCCGTCGCGATCGAAGGCCAGACGGTGCGCACCTTCCGCGAGCTCGTGGAGCTGATCGAGGCGAAGGTGCTCGATGAGGACGGAGATGGGATTCGCTGGGCGGGCCGCTCGATCGGTCTTGGGACGGTCAACGCGTTCGTGCGGCGCCTGTGGGGCGCCGTTCGGGACCTCGAGCACCTCATCCGTGCGGATGTGCCGCACTGCATGAACTAACTGAAGTGAACTGGAAATCCTCATGGCTCACGGTTGGTTCTTAATGCTAGTTGTTGGTAAAAGATGCCTTACTCGTGGGCCGGATCCAGAGTGGTAAGACAGGAAGGGTGCAATATGACATC
>CAMYIK010000029.1 GCA_947258365.1 uncultured Thermoleophilia bacterium
GGCCATGCCTCGCCGGTGACCACCGAGGTTTACACCCACGTCACCGCCGCACACCTCAAGGACGACTTCGACCGAGCGCACCCGCGCTCACGTCGCACGGCCTGAGCGTCAGTCGATCGCGATCGACCTTGGTCGAATGCCGCCCTCCGGCGGCAGCTCGAGAATCCCCACTCTCGGTCGCATGGCCTCGGCGCCGAGTTGGCGTCGATATCGGCGCACGGCCCGGTCGCTGATACCGGCGAGGCCCGCCGTCGGTGTCTCGTTGCCCTCCAGCCTGCCCCACGGGCAGACGGCCCCTGGCGAAAAGCACTGCACCCCGCGGACTCTCACGTGCGCTGGCTCGTGCCAGTGGCCGTAGACCAAGCAGTCGATGCGGCTAAAGCGCCTCAGAAGCGCCCTATGGAGGCCCGCTCGGTAGTTGAGACGACGTCCTGCCGCGATATGGGAAAGAACGGTGCTGAACTCGAAGATTCGGGCGCGGCGGCCGTGGGTCAGTCCGATGCGTCGCCCCTCGATCTCCACCACCAGATCACGCGGCAGCTGCGCGGTCGCCCCCCGGTCGTGGTCACCTCGCACCGCCACCGTTGGGGCGATCTTCTCCAGTTCGTCGATCACGCTGAGATCACAGATGTCTCCCGCGTGGAGGATCAGCTTGCAGCCTGCGAGGGCGGCCAAGACACCAGCGGGGAGCCGGTCGATGAACTCGCCGACGTGGCTATCGGCGACGACCCCTATGCGGGTCATCACCCGACCGCCTCAGCAGCGGTAGCCCGAAGCCGCCTCGGCGCGCTCCAGGCCAAGTTGATCGAGCCGCTCGATCAGCGTCTCGTAGTCCATCCCCCCGGCCTGCATCAGGCTGGCGTAGACGCTGGTTGGGGTGAAGCCGGGAATGGTGTTGAGCTCAGAAATCAGCACCTGGCCGCTCGGCTCGAGGAAAAAGTCCACCCGAGCCATGCCGGCGCAGTCGATTGCTTTGAAGGCGGCTGCGGCAGCCTCACGGGCGCTCTGAGCGGACTGCTCGGGAATGTCTGCCGGGACCGTGAGCGACATCTGGTTTGGCTCGTACTTGGTCGAGTAGTCGTACCAGTCAGACGCGTAGCTGATCTCGCCTACCGGCGAGACCTCGAGCTCGTCGTTGCCGAGCACGCCGACTTCGATTTCGCGACCCACGATCGCGGTCTCGACGAGAACGCGTGAGTCATGAACGAACGCCAGGTCCAATGCCTCGGTGAGTTCGCTCGCGTCGGCGACGCGGCTGATGCCGACAGACGATCCCAGTCGGGCGGGCTTGCTGAAGCAGGGATATCCGATGTTCTTCGCGACCCGCTGCGCTGCGCCCGCGGGGTCCTGACGCCAACGGGCATGGGTCAGGAGTGCGTGCTTGGCCGTAGCGATTCCGATGTCGTTCATGAAGACCTTGAACATGCCCTTGTCCATGGCCACCGCAGAGGCGGCGACCCCGGCTCCGACATAGGGCGCTCCGGCGGTTTCGCACGCACCTTGCACGGTGCCGTCTTCGCCGAACGGGCCGTGAAGGACCGGAAAGACCAAGTCGATGGGCTCGCCATCGATACCACTTCGTAGCTCGGGCGTGCCGTTGCCTTTCGGCGCGAGCTGGACGGTCTGGCCGTCGCGTCTCCAGAGGCCGCTCTCACGATCGATGGTCACGGGAATGGGCTCATGCGGGCCCGCCTCAAGCGCGGCGATGACGGCATCGGCCGAGGCCATCGAGACCTCGTGCTCGCTGGAGCGCCCACCACGGAGCACGGCGATACGTAGGCTCATCCGTCGCCTTCAGGCGCCGGCGGCGCACTGTCGCCCTCGCCGGGGTTTGCGCCTCCGCCGCCGCTGGTGCCCGAGCTGACGACGATGCTCACGGTGTCGCCGGCTGACGCCTCGGAATCCGGGCCCGGGCTCTGGTCGATGATCAGACCCGCAGGCGCGGAGCTCTCCTCTTCACGAGAGGACACTCGGAAGCCGCCGCCCTCGAGGATCGCCGTGCCGGACTCTTGGCTCTGACCGATCACGTTTGGCACCGTCACGGTGTTTGAACGCTGGGCGACGATTACGCGGACCTGTGAGCCCCGATCGACCCTCTCGCCAGAAGCGGGTTCGGTGCGGATCACGGTATTCGGGGTGAAGTCGTTGTTGGGCTCGCCGTTGACGACGGTCTTGAATCCCAGGTCGTCGAGTTGTCGAACCGCTGTCGTGCGGTCCGCACCTGAGAAGTCGGGGATCTCCACAGTCTGTGGCCCCGTGCTCACCGTGAGCGTCACGGGGGCGTTTGGAACAACGGAGCCGCCTTCGGGGTTCTGCGCCGTGACTACGCCTTCGTCTTCGTCGCTGTCGGTGTCATCGATGGTGTCGACTTCGGTAAAGCCGGCTCGCTCGAGTTCAGCCCGCGCGTCGTCGACTTGTTGCCCTACGACCCTTGGCAGGTCGACCGTGTCCGGGCCGCTGCTGACCTGGATGGTGACTTCGGTTTCTGGTGCGATCGTGTCATTCGCCCGTGGGCTGGTCCCGACCACCAGGCCCGGTTCGACCTCGCTGTCGGTCACCTCAACTTGTCGTGTCTTCTCGATTCCGGCGAGCTGGAGCTGTTGCTCTGCCTCTTCCGGAGTGAGACCGGCGACATCGGGGATCGTGATGGAGTCATCTCCGCCGCCGATGCCGTTGACCAGCAGCAGCCCTCCGGCGACCGCGCCGACGAGCAGGACGAACAGAGCCGCCAGCCACCAGCCACGGGAGCGGTTGGGTTCCAAGCTCTGTGGCGGTGTCCGCGGGGGAGGGCGTCGGGAGGCCACGCGTGTCGGGGCCGTCGGCTCAGGCCTCTGCATCACCTGGGTGCTGGCGGCCGCACCCACGGCTGCGCCCATCACGGCGGTGGCCGCGGTGCCGTAGCGCTCACGAATCGGTCGTAGCGCCTGAGCGAACTCCTCGGCCGTGCGGTACCTCTCCGAAGGCCGTTTCGCCAGCGCCTTCATCACCACGCTGTTCAAATCGTGAGGAAGCTCCGGCCGGTGGACGTTGGCTGGAGTCGGCGGATCGTTGATCTGCTTCATCGCCACGGCCATCGGCTGGTCGCCATCAAACGGCACACGAGCCGTGAGCAGCTCATAGAGCACGATGCCGGCCGAATAGCAGTCACTCGCGGCGGTGAGGTCGTCGCCCCGAGCCTGCTCAGGCGAGAGATACTGCGCCGTGCCGATCACCGATCCCGTCGCGGTGAGGTCGGAACGACCGCCTGCGCGGGCGATGCCGAAGTCCGTGACCTTCAGCAGCCCATCTTCGGCGATGAGCATGTTCTGCGGCTTGGCGTCCAGGTGGACGATGTCGCGGCGATGAGCCGCTCCGAGTGCGGCCAGGATCTGCAGGGCGTAGTCGATCGCCGCCGCCGGCTGCAGCGGGGCCTGGCGTCGGATGACCTCTTTCAGGTTCGGCCCGTCGAGGTACTCCATGACGATGTAGTAGCTGCCGTTGGCCTCACCTCGGTCGTAAACGGCCACGATGTTGGGGTGGTTCAACCCGGCGGCCGAGCTTGCCTCCCGACGGAATCGCTCGACGAACGCGGGGTCCGCGGCGTAGCGCGCGGAAAGAACCTTGACCGCGACCTGCCGGTCCAGCAGGTCGTCGTGGGCCAGGTAGACCTCGGCCATTCCGCCCGAGCCAAGCTCATGCTGAAGCGCGTAGCGCTCGTTGATGACGCTGCCGGGTCCTATCGCCATCGGCGGGACTCTAGTCCGAGGGTGGGCTTGCAGTTGCTGGTGATGCTCATCCCTTTGCGGTGACTGCCGCTCGCATGACGTCGGCGAATGCCGGGGCAGCCACGCTGCCGCCGGTTCCGGAAGTGTCCTCGATTACCACGGCGATGGCGGCGATCGGGTTCTCCGCCGGTGCGAAGCCGATGAACCAGGCCTGGTTTCGCGCGGCGTCCTCGGTTTCCGCGGTTCCGGTCTTGCCGGCGACGGACAAGCCTTGGAGCGCCGCGGCGACTCCGGTGCCCTCCAGGACCACCCGGGTCATCATGTCGGCGACCTGCTCGGAGACCTCAGCGCTGGCCGATTGTTTCAGGTCGTTGACCCTGGCCTCATAGACGGTCTTGCCGCCCCGATCGACAGCGGACTCAACGATGTACGGCTGCCGCATCGTTCCGCGATTGGCGATCGCACCGGCGACGAGGGCCATCTGGAGTGGAGTCACGGCCAGACGCTCCTGGCCGATGGCGATTCTGGCCGTGTCGATGCCGGCCTCGTCATTGGGCAACAGGCTGCCGCCGTCGAAGCGACCACTGGCGACGACCTGGTCGTCGGGCAAGTCGATGGGGGGCTCCTCGCCAAAACCGAAGCCGTCCATCGCGTTGCCGATCCCGCTGGGCCCGAGGGTCGTGCCGATGCGGGCGAAGGTGGTGTTGATCGACCGCGTCAGGGCCTCGATCATATTGTGGTCGCCAAAGACCGCGCCGCCGAAGTTCTGGATTGGTCCACCTGGAGTGTCGAAGCTGCCGGTGTCATCGAAGCGCGTACTCGGAACGAATTGACCGGTCGAGAGGCCAGCGGTCGCGGTGACGACCTTGAAGGTCGAGCCGGGCGGGTAGCGGCCCTGAGTCGCCCGGTTCAACAAGGGCGACCCGTCGGCGGTACGGATCGCCTCGAAGCCGCTCTCGACATCGGACAGGTCGAAGGCCGGCGCGGAGGCCATGGCGAGCACCGCTCCGGTGGTGGGGTCGAGCGCGACGATCGCTCCGCGCTGGCCGGAAAGCGCGTCGACTGCAGCCTGCTGCACACGACTGTCGAGGGTAAGAGTGATGTTCGCGCCGCGCTTGGTCTCGCGGCGAAGTCGATCCAGGATGGGCTGATCGCCAAAGCTGCCGGCGAGGAAGCGGTTGTACTCAGACTCGACGCCCGTCTTGCCTTCGCGCGTGGACGAGTAGCCGACCACGTGCGGCGCCAGGGCGCCGTTGATGTAGCTCCTCGAGAATTCGTCTTGACCGGCCACGCGCTTCGACGTGCTCTCCGCCAGCAGGATGCCGTCGCTGGTGGTGATGGTGCCGCGATCGACCCGCTTTTCCCGCTGCAGCGCCTGGGGGTTCTGCGGTCGGTCATTCAGGCTGTCGGCGGCCACCACCTGCCAGTACCCGAGCAGGAGGATCAGCGCCAGGAAGCCGGCGGTGAAGGCCAAGTAGATACGGCGGATGGACGTGTTCATTCGCGCCCTCGTCGACGGCGCACGGGGACGCCCGCGCGGGAGCGATGGCTGACGGCGAGCAGTAGAGCGATGAGGCCGAAGTTCGTCACCACGCTCGAGCCACCGTATGACATGAAGGGCAAAGTCACGCCCGTTAGGGGTACCAGGCGCACGACCCCGCCGACGATCAGCAGGGTCTGCAGCGCCAGCACCGCGGTGAGACCTCCCGCAAGCAGCTTGGAGAACCCGTCGTTCGCCTCCGACGAGATGACGAAGCCACGCTGCATCAGCAGGAGGAAAGACAGGAGCACCGCGACCCCGCCGATGTATCCCAGTTCCGAGGCGACGGCCGAGAAGATGAAGTCGGTCTCGAGGGCGGGAATCACCCGCTGGCCGTCCTCGCCGACCAGGAACGCCTTGCCCAGACCGCGCCCGCCGATTCCGCCGTCGGCCAGGGCGTAGAGCGACTGAACCAGCTGGAAACCGCGCCCTTCCGGGTCATCGAACGGATGTAGCCAGGCGTCGACCCGGTCTCTGACTCGCGGTACCGCGGCATAGACGACGGCAGAGCCCGCGGCGAACAGGGCGGTGCCGGCTCCGACATAGGCGATGCGTCCCGTTGCCATGTAGAGCATCGCCAGAAAGGCCCCGAAGAACAGTAAGGCGGTGCCGAAGTCGTTCAGCACCACCACGAGGGCCAGGGCAAGCGCGACGAGGACAACGACCGGCCCAAAGTGGCGCGCCGCCGGCAAGCCGATTCGCCCGATCGATCGATCGGGGATGGCGAGCACCTCGCGCTTGTCGCGCAGATATCCGGCGATGAAGATCACGATCAAGACCTTGGCGACCTCGCCGAGCTGCACCGTCTGTCCGCCGGGGAGCTCGATCCAGAGCTTGGCGCCGTTGATCGTGGTGCCGAACGCCATAGTGATCAGCAGCAGCGCCACTCCGCCCAGGCCGATGAGGTAGCGGTAGCTCTGCAGTACGCGTGGGTCAGGCAGAAGGGCAATGACGCCCACGAACACGGCACCACCGATCGCGAACCAGATCACCTGGTCTTGCGCCAAGCTCGGGTCGACGCGGTAGACCGCGGCGAGACCGATTCCAGAGATCACCCCCACGATCGGAAGCACGTAGGGATCTGCAAGCGGAGCGCGCACCCGGAGCACCATGTGCATCACCAAGAACACGGCCAGAATGACCAGTGCTCCCGGTAGCGGCGTCAGATCGAGCTCGTCGGTGCGAGAAGCCGCCACCGAGCCGGCCGCGAGCGCTCCCAGCGCGGCAGCGGGCAGCAGAAAACCAAGCTCTCGCCAGCGACGACCCTGGGTCATGGCGTCGAGGCCGCTGCGGGGTTCGGCGTTGCCGGTGGCGGGTCTGGAGTTGCCGCGGGCTCGGGCTCGGCGGGCGGTGGAGTCGGAATGATCGGAGCCTCTCCAAAGCCGTACTGCCAGGTAAGGCGTGTCGCCAGGAGCACGGCCTCCCCGCGGCCTCGGGCGGAGTCACTGAGGGATGCGGGTTCGACGGCGTCGACCGCTGCGGCGTCGACTCCCGTCTCCTGCCAGGTCACCTGGGGCGGAAGACCACCGACCGACAGTGGGATGCCGCGCTTTACGACCACCAACCCGTCCTGTTCCTGCACCGTGAAGGCCCGCGACCAGAGCCAAGCCGTGCCGCCGATGGCCAGCGCCAAGAGTACGGCCACGCTCAGCGCCACGGGACTCAAGCGTGTGCGCCGCTTGGGCTTTTCCTCGACGATTGCGGGGATTTCCGCGGTTGCGGTCGTCGCGGACTCACCTTCTGCGGTCTCGATCCGGCCGAGCACCACCGTGACGTTGTCGATTCCACCGGCGGCGTTCGCTTGCTCCACCAACACGCGAGCGGCCTTCTGCAGGTCGCTTTCGGCGGCCATCACGGCGGCGATCGCGTCGTCGCTCACTTGCGCGCTCAGCCCGTCGCTGCAGATCAGTACGACGTCACCGTCCTTGCCCACCTGATCGGCGCTATCCACCGAGACCCGGGCGTCGGCGCCGAGCGCTCGGGTGATGACGTTGCGGTGGGGGTGGCTCTCGGCCTCCTCCTCGGTGATCTTGCCCTGGCGCACGAGTTCGGCCACGACGGAGTGGTCCGAGGTCAGCTGGCGAAGCTCGGCGTCACGCCAGAGGTACGCGCGCGAGTCGCCGACGTGTGCGACCCGAAGATGCCCGTCCTGCGGGCTGATGGCTGTGATGGTGGTGCCCATGCCGGACTTGTCGGGGTCGGCGGAGGACTGCTCCACGATGGCCTCGTTGGCCTGTTCGATGGCGCTGACCAGAGATGCGCCGGTTTCTGGACCACCGAGGCGATCGAGGTGGTCGATCGCAATCTGTGCGGCGACCTCACCCGCCTGTGCACCACCCATGCCGTCGGCGACGGCAAGTAGGCCGGGGTTGGCTAAGGCGCGGTCTTCGTTGTGGTCACGCACCAACCCGATGTCGGTAGCGGTGGCAACCTCGACGACCTTGAGGACGGTCGGCAGGCTCACTCCTCGTAGCGGAGGACCGTCTCGCCCAGCTGGATCTCGTCGTGGACCCGCAGCTGGCGTTCCTCATCGATGGCGCGACCGTTGATGCTCGTTCCGTTCGTCGAGCCGAGATCGGAGATGAAATAGAACTCGCCGCGGCGCATCACCCGCGCGTGCATGTGCGAGACGAAGTCGTCGTCCACGAGCACTCCACTGGAGGGTGAGCGCCCGATCGTCATGCCACCTTCCAGGGCGAATTCGGCGCCCGAGGTCAGGACGGGGGAACTCTCCACGATGAGCCGAGGACGAGAGGCGTCGGTGAGATCGAAGGCACCGGACGGAACCTCCTCCTCGAGCCCTTCACCCGGGACCTGCCCGGCATCGGCGAGAGCCGGTTCATCGGGAATCACCTCGGCGGGAACGACCTCGTCGAGAATCGGCTCCTCGAGTACGGGCTCCTCGAGTACGGGCTCCTCAGCGGGCAGGGCACCGCTTGCCTCGAGCAGGTCAGGTTCGGCCTCGGGCATCTCGAGATCGAGATCGGTGGCCGCAGCGAAGGGTCCGGTCTCAGGTGGGATGACCGGAGGGGGAGGCGGCGGGATCGCCGTGCCCACCTGCTTGCTGGAGGATCTGACGACCAGCCAGATGAAGCCGTAGAGCAGGACGACGAAGGCTGCCTGCGCGATCAGTAGTCCGGTTTCGCTCACGAGAGTTCGACGCGCATGGTGGTCGTGCCAAGCATGACCTCATCCCCGTCGGCGAGCGCGTGGCGCGTCACGAGGTCCCCGTTAACTTCGACGCCGTTGGTCGAGCCGAGGTCGACAATCACGTATTCGATGCCTACGTGCCGGATCTCGGCATGTCGCCGGCTGACGTTCTGATCGTCGACGACGATGTCGCAGTCGCGACTGCGACCGAGGCGGGTAACCCGCTTGGTGACGCGGCGGCGGCCACCCGAGGTAACCAGGGTAAGGGTCTCCCGAGGCATGCCTTCGGCGGCTGCCTGATCGGCGCTGAAGACCTGAGTGCCGGAAACCGCGGCGAGGCCTTCATGGATTCGCGTCTCCTGCACGGGCGGCTTCGGCTCGTCGGCAGGAGGTTGCTCAACCGGCGTCTCCTGCACGGGCGGCTTCGGTGTCGGTGGGGCGGGCGGAGTACTGGAGGCCGCGGCTGAGGCGCCCGCCGCGGCGGCACCTGCAGCACCCGCAACCCCGGCACCAGCGCTTCCCACCCCCGGATACGGCACGTTCGGACCGCCGACACTTGGCGGCGCAGGTGCGGTGCGCAAAGGCGCGTCCGGCGCCGGCGAGCTCGGTGTGGGTGGAGGTGAGGGCGCCGCTGACCGCTCTCTGGGCGAATCCTCTGGATCCGGCGCCTCGGCCATCCGGCAGGCGATTCCGAACTCGCCGATGCGGAGATCTTCGTCCGTCTCGAAGGAAACGTCCGGATCCGCGACCAGGGAAAGACCCTCGGACTTCGCGTGTTGCTGGAGATAGGCCCCGAGCTCGGCGGTGAGGCTCTCTTCGTAGGAGGAGAACTCCTCTCGGTCGCTCGGCGACAGGTAGATCGCGAACTCGTTCGGGCCGTAGACCCGCGATACGGAGACCGTTTTGTGGTGCTCCATCTCCCGTGCGAGCTTCCTCGCCAGCTCAACTGGCTGCAGGCGACTGCGAAACGCACGGCCGAACGTCCGCTCGACGATGGATTCAATTCTTTGCTCGATCGTTCTGAGCACGGCTTTCTGCCTCTCCTCAGCGCTTGCGCCGAGGGTAACGTGCGGAGCAGTCCGCATAGCGGCGGCCCGGCATCGCTCCTACCAGGCCGATCATACTCAAGCGGTACTCAGCTTCGGGGAGATGCGGGTGCGCGGCGTGCCACGGCGGCCACTCCGACAAGCCCCGCTAGCGCCGCGAAGGCGGGTGCGCCTACCGCCAAACTCGCCACTCCAGCGGCACCACTCGCGACCGCCGCTCCGGTTCGACGGCGACGCTTGCGACGCGCAACGCTCGTTCGCAGTGCCTGACTCAGCTCATCGGCCCGCGGACGCGACTCCGGATCGGGAGAAAGAGCTGCATGAAGGGCGGATTCCAAAGAGCGCGATGTGCGCCGTCGCGCGGTCCCAAGCCGCGGTACGCGGCCCGTGCTCACCCGCGCCATCGTCTCTCGGGGCGACTTTCCTCTCAGCGGGTTGATGCCTGCCAGGCCCTCATAGGCGATGACGGCGCTCGCCCAGATGTCGGAGGCGGGCGTCGCGGTCCAGCCGCGGGCCTGCTCGGGGGCCATATAGGCAACCGTCCCGATCAGGTCGCCGGCCACCGTGCACGCGCTATCGCCGGTCATTCGCGCGATGCCGAAGTCGATAAGACGGGCCGTCCCACCTGCGTCGACGAGGACGTTCGACGGTTTTACGTCTCGGTGCACGATTCCGCGTGCGTGTGCGTGGGCAAGAGCGTCGAGAACCTGCACCACGACGGCGATCACGTCATGCGAAGACGGCGCGCAGACGCGCCAACGCTCATCCAAGGTGGCTCCGTCGGCGAGTTCCTGAACGATCGCGAGGACATCTCCATGCCACCCGTAGTCAATGAGCGAAGCGATATTGGGGTGCCCAAGCCGCGACATCGCCGCGATCTCGCGTCGCGCTCGATCGGCGAGCCCGTCGTGGTCCGGGACCATCTTCACCGCGACGTGCATGTCGGAGTTCAGGTCCTCCGCCAGATACACCGCGGAGGTCGCGCCGCGACCAAGCGGCTGACAAAGCCGGTAGCGGCCGAGAATCGGCGGTAAATCGGGGGTATTGCAATGCACGTCGGACCTCTTCGACCACGCCGGGGAGGGTCCTCGTCGTATGAGACGCCCGTGTTACGATCGCAACACCTGGAACGCGGTGCAGGACCTACGGGCGAGTGGTGGAATTGGTAGACACGCTAGGTTCAGGGTCTAGTGCTCGTAAGAGCTTGGGGGTTCGAGTCCCCCCTCGCCCATATCGATAGCGCCCGGAGCCGGCGGTAACGTCTAGTGCCCCGCCTGGACCGGTCATGAACGACGACTACGACGAACCTTCCTCCGCGCACGACGCGGACTTCGAGTGGCAAGACGCCGAAGAACCGGCGCGCCCGCCCCGTTCGCGATCCCGAAATCGTCGCGAGAAGCGCGGCGGCAGCAGCGGCGGCGGTCGACGCGGGGGCGGCCTGGCCATTCCTCCGCCCAGCCCGCGCCTTCTGGGCCTGCTCGTGGCTGCGGTGGTGCTCGTGGTGGTCATAGCCCTGGTGGTCCGCGACTGCCAGCGCGATCAGCTCGTGGACTCGTACAAGACCTATGTGGCCGACTCCACCGTGCTCATCACGGAGTCCGCGGCCCACTGTGAGGCGCTGCGTGAGGTCCTGAACAACAACGACAGCCGCGGGCCTCAGCAGATCCAGACGGCGGTTCGCCAGCTCGCGAACCAGTCACAGGCGGTCGTCGACCAGACCAGGGACCTCGATCCTCCGGGCAAGCTCGACGCTGCACAGGCAAGCCTCATCACCACCTTCGAGTTCCGAACCAACGGCCTCGGCACGCTGGCCGACGACCTGCCGAACCTCATCGGTTCGAACAACGTCAACGCGGCGTCCACCGGCATTGCGGAGCAGATGCAGCGCTTTCTCGCGAGCGACGTGATCTACGACGACTCGTTCGTGGGTCCGGCCAAGCTTGCTATGGAAGACGACAACATCGTCGATGTCGATCTGCCCGAAAGCGACGACATCCACTGCCTGCCGGGCAACACCACACGGCTTGCGTCTCCCACCGGCGCGCGGTCGCTCGTCGGGAACCTCAAGAGCGGCGGCAGCGCCACAGCCGGTGACGATCCGGCGGCAACCACCGGCGACGACCAGGCAGGGACCCTGCGCGGCCTCGGTCTGCTCTCGGTGGAGGCGGCTGGACAGCAGCTGTCCACGAGCAATGAGACGTCGGTTTCCTCGGAAGAGCTCGTCTGGAAGGTCACCGTGGAGAACGGGGGAGACTTCGAGGAGCAGAACGTGCCCGTGACGGTCACGCTCGCCTATCCGGACAACCCGGCCGACACGATTACGGTCGAGCGGAACATCGAAGTGATCCAGCCCAAGGAACAAACCACCCTGGATATCCCGCTCTCCGGCAATCCTCGCCTCGGTGAGTCGGGAACGCTGACGGTCGATATCCAGCCGGTCGATGGTGAGACCAGCACTCAGAACAACCGGGCCACGTACCCGGTGAAGATCAGCTTCTAGCTGGCGTGGAGGACACGCCGCTTTGGCTCCTCGGCGTTGCCGCGGCGCCTGGTGTACTCGCAATCGTTCTCGGGGCCGCGTTGTGGGTCTCCTTGCGGCGTCTGCGTGCCGCGCAAAAGGTTCTGATGCCGGACGGATCCTCGGCGAACCTCATCGACCGCCAAAGCACCATGCAGCTTGCGCAGCGCCGGTTGGAGGATGAGCTCGGCGATCTCAAGAGCCAGATCACTGAGCGCGACCGCATCGTCGACCGGGCTCTTCGGGCCGCGATTCGTTTCCAGGGTCTCGTTCGATACGACGCCTATCGCGACATGGGTGGCCAGCAGAGCTGGTCCATCGCGCTGCTGGATGAGGGGCGCAATGGCACGGTGATCACTTCACTTCACGCCCGAGACCACGCGCGGGTCTATCTCAAGGAGATCCATTCGGGCCAGTCGCCTCAGCGGCTCTCCCCGGAGGAGTACAAGGCGGTCGAGGAGGCGATCGGCGAGCCCATACCGGCGCTCAGGCCTCCGGCTCGGCCTGGGGAAACCGACCTGTGAGCATTGGATATCTGGGTCCGGCGGGAACCTTCGCTGAGGAGGCTCTGATCGCCCTTCGTGGGGCAGATGGGGACTTCCGGCCTCTCACGTCGATCCGGGACTGCTTTGCGGCAGTGAGTTCCGGCGGGGTCCTCGAGAGTCTGGTGCCGATCGAGAACTCCCTCGAGGGATCGGTGTCGGAGACCCTGGACCGACTCATGGCCGCCGGGGGTGAGCTGGTGATCCGTGCCGAAGTCGTTCATCAAGTGAGGCATCACCTGATCGGCCCCCCCAGCCTGACACGGGAGGGCGTCACTCGCGTGCTGTCGCATCCTCATGCGGTCGCGCAGTGCCGGCACTTCCTCGACTCGCAGCTTCCAGATGCGCAAAGGGTGCCCTCGAACTCCACGGGTGAGGCCGTCCAGCGGGCTATTGCCGAGGGTGGCACCGACGCGGCGATCGGTTCTCGTCGCGCCGCGGAGATCTACGGCGGCACGATCCTCGCGGAGGACATCGCAGACGCCCCGGACAGCCACACACGCTTCGTGCTGATCGGCAAGGAGCCGGCGCCGGCGACGGGGGCGGGGCGGTTCACGACCTTCATCGTGTGCGCGTTGAACCGGGACCGTCCCGGCGCTCTGCTCGCCATCTTGCAGGAGTTCGCCATGCGCGGGGTCAACCTGACGAAGCTCGAGAGTCGGCCCGCAAAGACGGGTCTGTGGAAGTACATCTTCTTCATCGACATCGAGGGCAGTCGTGAGCGCGATCTGTCCGTAGACGCTGCGATCAGCGCCATTGAGTTGCAGGAGGTAGCCGATGTGACCTTCTTGGGATCGTTTCCGGTGAAGGGGGGCTCGGGCTAGACTTGCCGCGTTCAGTGACGGCGTCACTGACGGAAAGGGCTGGACGACGTGACCGACCAGGTCCTCGTTCTGAACGCGACGTACGAGCCGATAAACGTTTGCTCACTCAAACGTGCGGTCGTCCTTGTGCTCAAGGAGAAGGCCGAGGTCTTGGAACGCGCCGCGAAACACCTGCGTAGCGCCACCTCCAGTTTCGCCGCCCCCCTCGTCATCCGTCTGACCTACTTCGTGCGGGTGCCGCGCTATCAGGGCCGTCGCATTTCCCGGCGCGCCGTGTTCGCACGCGATGGCTTCGAGTGCCAATACTGCGGCTCTCGCACCCGGCTCACCGTCGATCACGTGGTACCGCGCAGTCGAGGAGGTGCGGGCACCTGGGACAATCTGGTCACCGCATGCTCGACGTGCAACCTGAAGAAAGCCGATCGTCTGCCGACCGAGGCACGCATGCCGATTCGCTCGGCGCCGCGCGCGCCAGGCCCCCAGGTATTCATCTCTCTGGCCGTCCCAAACCGACCATCAAGCTGGGAGCCGTACCTGTCTGAGGACATCTGATCCCGTTCGTTATGCGGCGATGGCCCGTTTGCATGCCATCATCGGCGCATGAGTAGCCGCTCTCGTGCCCACGAAGCTGGTGATGCCTTCCGGCGCGCCGGGCTTCCGCTCGCGCTCGTCGCGGGTCTTTTGGTGGTCACGGTGCTCATCGCGGCGTGGTTGTTCGCCGAGAGTCGTCAGCGTGCGTCAACCATCCAGAAGGACGCTGCGATCCAGGCCGCCCAGCGCATCGATGCGCAGTCAGCCGCTCAACGTTCGTCCCTCGCCGTGCTGTCGGCCTCGCTTGCCCAAGAAGGCGAGGTCCAAACCGATCGCTTCCGAGAGCTGTCCGAGGCTCCGCTAAAGGCGGGCCTCAGCGAAGTGAGCTGGTTGCCGAGGGTGCGGGCCGGCGAGCGAGAGCGTTTCGAGCGTGAGCTCGAGAGCCCCATCGTTCAAAGAGGCGATGACCAATCGATCGAGGTTGCTGAGCAGCGTGGCGTGTACTTCCCCTCTATCGCCCCTGCGCGTCTCGGTGCACCAGCCGAAGGCACGATCGGCGTGGACCACTGGGCCGAGTCGAGGCTGCGCAAGGCGTTGGCCGAGGCTCGAGACAGAGCCGAGACCGTCGCGGTCGGCCCCCTTCAGTTCGATGAGGGGCCACGATTGGTCCTCACGTACCAGCCCGTCTATCGGGGTGGAGTTGATCCAGGAGGCACGGCCGCGCGGCGCGCGGCGCTGATCGGCTTCGTCGCGGGCAGCCTCGAGCGCAGCCGCCTGGCCGATATCGCCGCCGCAGGCGCCCCTCGCGACGCGCGCGTCGAGGTGGCTTTCGCCGAGGACGGCGGTTCAGACTCGAATACGGTCGACATCGCCGGCGTGCCGGTGAACGTCGAGGTGACGGGCCTGCGCGGTTCTTTGGTCGCCCCGGCGATTGTCCTGTTGACCGGCCTCGGCGTGGCGGCGTTGGTCGGCCTGTTGTTCCTCCTGGCCGCTGCTCGAGAACGTGAAGGAAGTCGATCCTCGGAGATGGTGCGCCGCGAGCGCGACCGCTCGCGCGCGGTCGTGGCGGCGATCCAAGACGGCCTGCTGGTCCTCGGCGACACCCTGGCGATCGAGAGCGTCAATGCCCGCTTCGCCGAGATCGTGGGCTTGGAAGAGCCCGACCTCATCGGCTCCGAGCCCCCGTTCACCTTCCTGAGCGAAAGCGAGTCTGATCGCCTCTTCGACATCCTCGAGGAGGTTGCCGTCCTGGGGGTCGGCGAGTTCGAGCTCATGCTCACGAGCTCCGAGGGCGACGAAGTGCCGGCCATCCTCAGCGTGGCCAAGCGCGCCGACCCGGAGCGCCGTACCGCGGGTTACGTCTGCACCGTCAAGGACATCACCGCCCGAAAGCGTGCCGAGGGTCACCTCCGCGAGCGCGACGCCGAGAACCGCGCGCTCGCCGCCCAGCAAGCCGCCCTGCGCACCGTCGCCACGGCGGTAGCTCGCGAGATCGACCCCGATGCCGTGTTCAAGCTCGTCGCCCGCGAAGCGCGACGACTCACAGCGGGAGACATCGGCGGCGTCGCGCGGTTCTCGGGTGGTCGCAAGAGCGGCGTCGTCGTCGCGTGGTCCTCGGAGGACGATCGAGTGGTGCCATCTCGTCTGGCGCTTGGCGACAGCGAGATCGAGTCTGACGATCCTCTTCGCGCGACGATCCTCGGCTCCCGGCGCGCCGACCAGCCCATCGCGTCTGTCGCCGCGCCTATTCGCTCGGGCTCCGAGACCTGGGGTGTCGTGTTCGCCGAGACGACCAACAGCGAGCTCATTCCTCGCCACGCCGAGAGCGGTATCGAGGGCCTCGCCGAGCTTGCCTCGCTCGCCATCGCAAACGACGACGCCCGGCGCCGTTTGGAATCTGCGGCGTCCACCGACCCGCTTACGGGCCTTGCGAATCGCCGAACCTTTGACGAGCGCCTGCGCCATGAGGTGTCACGCTCGGCGCGCGCCGGCCAGCCGCTGTCGCTCGTGCTCGCCGACCTCGATCACTTCAAGATGGTGAACGACACTCAAGGCCATCAGGCGGGCGACCAGGTTCTGGTCGAGGTGGCCTCTCGTCTGACCGAGCTTGCCCGCGTTGGCGATCTCGTCGCCCGGGTTGGCGGAGAAGAACTGGCGTGGATCCTCACCGACACCGACTCCGACGGAGCGCTCAGGGCAGCTGAGCGCGCTCGTCTGGCAATCCGCGAGCGGGAGTTCACCAACGTCGGCTCACTCACCATTTCCTTGGGCGTCGCGACCGCCGACGCGGGCGCTGACGCCGAGCGCCTAGTCGGCCAGGCTGACGCCGCGCTCTACTGGGCCAAACAGCACGGCCGCGATCAGTCGCGGACGTGGTCTCCTGAGATCGGTGCCGATCCCAGTCAGCGTGGCCGCCGCACTGGCGTCGCTCGTGCCAGGGCGCAGGACGGCCTGCATTCGCTGGTACGAGGCATCGAGGAGGAGACCGACCCCGGGGCGATTCCGCGCTCGGACCGCGTCGCTCAGTTGGCCGGGGCGATCGCCGAGCGATGCGGATGGACCGACGCCGACTGTGCTCGCCTGCGTGAGGCGGCGTTGCTTCACGACGTTGGCTGGGTCGCCGTGCCCGCCAGGCTTCGCGTCCGGCGTGGCGCACTCAGCCAGGAGGAGCTCGCCAAGGTTCATCTGCACGCGGACGTTGGCGCGACCATCTCGGGCGAGGTCCTGGATGAGGACCAAGTCAGCTGGATTCGCCACCATCACGAGCACTGGGACGGTGGCGGCTACCCGGGGCGGTTGGTCGGAGAGCTGATCCCGGAAGGCGCTCGCATCATCGCCCTGGCCGACGCGTGGGTCGCAATGACCTCACCGCGCGACTACCGGCCGCGGCTTGGTGACGACCGTGCGCTGGAGGAGTGCCGCGCGCAAGCGGGTTCCCAGTTCTGGCCGGTCGCCGTCGACGCACTCGAAAACATCATGCACGGGCGCGAGGAAGAGGTCGCCACCCTGTTGGCTCGCGGGTAGGGCTAGACCCGGAAGCGCTTGGTGCGGCCTGTCTTGCGGCCGCCTTCATCGATCACGAGCTTCACGCGGTAGCGGCCTTTGCGCAGGCCGCCCGGCACCGCGACGCGCCGCTCACCACGTCCAAGCGTGCGAGCGCGGACGCGCCTAACCGTGACAAAACGGCCGCCTTGAAGGCGTTGTAACCGACCGGATACTCGGGCTCGTGAGTAGAGCTTGAGATTCGCGAAGCGCTTGCCCTTGGTCTTCGAGAGCTTCAGGAGCCTTGGTCGACGTGGGTTGACACGGAACTTGCGGACCACTTTCCGGTTGCCGGTCGCGGACTTCAATCGGACGGTCGCGCGGTAGCGCCCTGGCGCCAGCTGCCCGAATGAACGCATCCTGTCGATTCCCGCCCCTTGAGCCCGCGCGCCAAGGTTCTTGATCTTCTTGAAGACCGGCACGCGCTTCGTGCCTTTCTTGACGACCTTGCGCCGCTGAAGTGTTGCGCTGACGGTGGTGCGCTGGGGCAAGCCAAGGCGCAGCGACGTCTTGCGTCCCTCGACCTTGACCCGCACGGTGGCCTTGCCGCCCGCGGTGCGGAAGCTGCGATCAGGCCCGACCGTGATGCCGTCAAAGTCCACTGCGACCAGGCGGTAGTGGTAGGTGGAGTTGCGCTTGAGGTTGGTGATCGGCGCGTTGACCGAGCTTTGTTCGGTCTTGCCGGAGTTCATCCAGGTCCGCGAGCCGTACGTGTTCGTCGGTCCGTACTCGAAGTAGTAGGACGCCGCCCCGCCATTCGGGACCACCGTTCCGGCGAGGCTCGCCGTGGTGGTCGTGATCGAACGCGCCACCCCCGTTGCGACGACCGGAGCTCCGCCGGAGCTCGGGACGCTCGCAAGGGCTCCAACGGCGTTCAATCGGCCACCTGTCACGGTGACACCGGACAGACTCGACAGAGGCGTCGCGCTTGCGGTGATGGCGCCCTTCAGCTGAGAGGTACGTGCCGATGGGTTGGCCGCAAGAACCAGTCCCGCCACGCCCGCGGCGTACGGTGCGGCGAAGGACGTGCCGTCATCGGTTGAGTAGCCGTTGTTGCGCGCGGTGCTCGTGATGTTCTCGCCCGGGGCCGCGATGTCGACTGACGTCGCTCCGAAGTTGGAGAACGTCGCGAGGACATCGGACTGATCGGTCGCGCCGACGCAAAGGATGTTGGGGTGCGGCAGGTTGCAGGGGAAGACCGAGGCCCCACCGTCGTTGTTGGTGCCGTCGTTGCCGGCCGCCAGCACAAAAAGGGTGTCGGGGTGGGTCGCGATGGAGTCCGACAGCGCCTGAGACGTCAGGCCCGCCGCTCCAAGACTCGCGTTGACGATCCGGATGTTGAGATGGCCGGCGTAGTAGAAAGCCGCGGCAACGTCGGCAATCGTGCCGGCACCGGTGGAGTCCAGCACGCGCAGGCCCATCATCTGGGCTCGCCAGGCCGCTCCGCTCACTCCAACGCCGTCGTTGCCCCGTGCGCCGATGATTCCGGCAACCCGACTTCCGTGACTGGCGTCGCCCTCGTCCATCGGGTCGTTGTCGTTTGAGACCCAGTCCCAGCCACGCCAGTCGTCGACCAGGCCGTTGCCGTCGTCGTCGACGCCGTTGGTCTCCTTGCCGCCGCCGGTCTCACCGGGGTTGCTCAAGGTCACGTTCGCCGTGAGATCGGGGTGGGTGTAGTCGACGCCGCCATCGACGACGGCCACGCTGACGTGCTCGCCGCCGGTGGTCGTGTCCCAGGCGCTGGTTATGCCGATGTCGGCCCCGCTGGTGCCGAGGACGCCGTCCACGTTCTGGCCGCTATTGGAGAGTCCCCACTGCTGGGGGAACATCACGTCGTTGGGGACGGCGAAGGCCTGCACCTTGTAGTTCGGTTCGGCCCATTCCACACGCGGATCGTTCTCGAGCTTCTCGATGGCCGCGTCTGTTGATCCCATGACGTGGACCACGGCGGTGTCGTCGGCTGGCAGCCATCGGTCAACTCGCGTTCCGCTTGAGCGCATCGCCTGCACGCGGTCTCCGTCAGGTGCCTCTCGGAACTTGACGATCGCCTCGCCTGGAACCGCCTCGGCATTCTCGGCCGCGTTGGCCACGGAGGTGCCGGCCAACGTCGCCGCGGCGGCTGCACAGATGATCAAGGTCCGACGTGTCATAGGCAGTTTGTGATCCCCGTAGACCTGTCATCCCTGGGGTCCCGTAGCCGGTCTATCACAGGCTTCCGGCCTGCACGCCGCCCTCGTGGGGAGTCGTACCGACCCTTCACGAACGGGGGGTGTTTGCTTGTCATTCCTTGACACATCGACCGCGCGGGATCGAATCGTGAGAGGTAGATCCACGCCCGGCTATGCTCCGAAAAATGCCCTCGTAGCTCAGGG